>NZ_JAAXMS010000011.1 GCF_012290005.1 Crateriforma spongiae | reverse complement strand
GACCACCGTCTGCGACGGGATATTCAGCTGGGTGCCACTCATCGAGTAGAACATTTGCTCGAGAACGTTATCACTCTGGAGCGTGAGTGTTGGTGTGGTGAATACAGGATCTTCTGGAGTCGAGTTGTCAACAAGTGAGTAACCGACGGCATCTGGTGTCACGCCCGAGGAACCCATCCAGGTGACAATTCCACCTTCAACCGCCGACGTGCCAGAGACGAGAATTGCTAGAACGGCTACATAACCTGCAGGTTGGACTCTCATCAATTCACAAGTCTCATTCGAGTTTTGTCGTTCGTATGCCTATGATTAGATCCGAAAAAGTCTAATTTCGGATTTGACATTTGTCAAAAACGTGGCTGGCACGAACTTAGTCCAGTCCTGTAGGTCATGCTCCGCATGACAGGGACTCTTCGACCGCGGGCGGCGTAGACACCGTCACGCACAGCGTGACCTACTGTTCTATGGTCGCCGCTGGTTGATGGAAGTTCACATCCGAAGTTTGAAGACACAGGAATTTTGACCGCGGGCCGCGCTAGGCGACGTAGACTCCGTCACGCACAGCGTGACCTACTGATCTATGGTCGCCGCTGGTCGGTGGAACTTCACATCCGAAGTTTGAAGACACCGATGAGGATGGAGCACTTGCGTTGCGAAAGTCCTGCGATGGTTCGCAAAGAAGTTCCCTGGCACTTGATTGGCGGCACCCCGATCTGGGCGGCGATGATAGTGTCCACATTGAAGTTCGACCTTTCGCCGACGCGGTTAAGCTTCACCGGTACAATGCAAGCACAGGATGAGTTCGCCGCGTCGCTAAGATTAGGTGCCGGCCGTTTCCAAAAGCAAGGAGAACACCTGCTCGAAACACTAACAGAACTTCGTGCGGGAAACCGACCGGGGCGTCAGGGAGCCATTGAATTGAAACGTCGCGCCAAACAATACAAGCTCATGCAAAAGCCCTGTGATCCGGACCGAAAACGTTGCGCCACGGCAGCTTAGCGCCGAAGTTCGCGCCATCTACGCTTGGTCGCTCAAACGCAGCAGGGCTGTGGATGGGTTGCGGAGAATGGCGTGAGGTTACTTGGGGCGAATGGTGAATGACCACTCTCGATGCCCGGCGGGGATGCGATATTTTTCGAGCGGCATCGCCTTGGGTGACCAGGAGTCGGTTCCGCCCACACCCATTTGTCGGTCATCGAGGTTCAGCGTGTAAAAGCCTTGCTCCACTAGATCGTAGGTGTGTCGGGCTTCATCAATGTTTTCGGATGAGTAGGGCCAAATCGAAAACCCAAAAGGCTTCAAGCCGTCGATTCGAATGGTTTGGCCTTTACCGGACAATTCCAACCATCGCGTTTCGGTTCGATAGCCATTTTCTTGCGGCATGGCGTATTCGAAATACAGATCGTCGGTGGGCTGCGCATGCCGTGCGACTTCCGCACCGCTGTTGCGGTCCCAGTAGTTTTCCCATGGGCCCTTTCCAAAGTACTGCGATGCGGAAAAGACCTCGGAGATGCCCATGGTGACACCGAAGCGAGGAAGGTTGGGCAGCGTTTCGTCCGCGTCCAAATCCAATGTGACCGCAATGGCACCATCGCCGGAGATGCGATAGTCGATCTGTAGTCGCAACCGGTCATGGACCTGGATGACAGTGACGTGCGCGGTGTGTGATTCGGAGGAGTGCAAGCGAACGGACTGCGTTTTCAGCTTGTCGCCCAGTTCCTTCCAGTATTTTTGGCGAACATGCGTCTTTGCTCCTCCCCGGTCGTTGTCCGTTTGGGGACGCCAGAAGTTTGCTCGCAGCGGGCTCTGGATCCACTGGACCCCATCCATTTCGTAACTGACCAATGCACCGGAGGTTCGGTCGATTCGTGCGGTGAATGATTCCCCGACAAAGGTGTATTGATCCGCTTGTTCGCGAATCTCCAGCGTCGCTGATGACGGCGGATCGTCGGAGGCCGGCGATTCCATTGGCAGTTGAAACTGCTCTTTGGCAATTTCATAGCCTTGATCACACCACAAGCGGTCTTTGGTCTCGTGGAAGCTGACACGCAGCCAGTACTCGGCGTCACTGTCGGCGATTGGCATCGAATAGGGAAGCGTGATTTGTTTCGCTTGCCCTGCCGGGAGGTCGATAGTGCCAAAGTCTGCTTCTTCGATCATCCGTCCGTCCTTGGAAATGGACCAGCGGATGGCATAGTCATCCGCATTGTTGAAATGAAAGCGATTGATGACG
Organism: Crateriforma spongiae; assembly: GCF_012290005.1. Taxonomy (NCBI): domain Bacteria; kingdom Pseudomonadati; phylum Planctomycetota; class Planctomycetia; order Pirellulales; family Pirellulaceae; genus Crateriforma; species Crateriforma spongiae. Next base: position 165,869 of record NZ_JAAXMS010000011.1, on the reverse strand, counting down.
TTGATCGTTCCTTTGGTCAGGTCAACTGCTTCGAAAGCGATCGGCTGGAAAATGTATTTGCATTCCTGGGTCTTCGGGGTCGGCGTCCGATCGGAGTTGAGCACACCGTTGAGGCAGAAGTTGTTGCTGTTGGGCTGATCTCCGAAGTCCCCGCCGTACGCAATATATCGGTCACCCGCTTCGTTGGTGGTTTGCAAACCTTGATCGATCCAGTCCCAGATGTAGCCTCCCATCAAGTTGGGTTTCGATCGGATCAAGTCCCAGTATTCTTTCATGTTGCCCAGGGAATTTCCCATCGCGTGGGCATATTCACACATCACGATCGGACGGTGGATGTGCTTTGCATCGGCAAGTTCACGCAACTGATCGACCGAGGGGTACATGCGGCTAACGCAATCGACATAGGCCGGGTCATCGGGATTGGCCGGCAAAGCCCAACGTTGTGACTCAAACCCACCGGCTGGATTGTACTGTGGGCTGTTCGGGTCCCCCTGGGCACCTTCGTAGTGAATGAAACGACTCGGATCGTAATCCTTGATCCAACCAGCCGCCGCGGCGTGAATGGGCCCGCATCCCGATTCGTTTCCCAGCGACCATGAAATGACCGAGGGGTGATTCTTGTCTCGTTCCACCATGCGGATCACACGATCATTCACGGCAAAATGCCACGACGGTTCGTTCACCAACTGTCCCTTGATTCCATGTGACTCCAGATTCGCCTCGTCCATGACATAAATGCCGAACTGGTCGCACATGTCATAAAAGTAGGGATCGTTGGGGTAATGGGATGTTCGGACGGAATTGAAATTGAATCGCTTCATCAGGCGAACATCTTCTCGCATGTCCGCTTGCGTTAAGGCTTTGCCATGAACGTGATCATGATCGTGACGATTGACGCCCATTAGCTTGACAGCCACTCCATTGACCAACAATTCGCCGTTCTCACTGACATCAATCCTGCGGAAACCGACTTTGCAACTTCTCGCCTCTGCCAGTTGTCCATCGGGGTCGGTCAATTGGAAGACGAGTGTGTAAAGGTAGGGCTGCTCGGCCGACCACTTCCGAGGCGAGTCGACGTTTGTTTCCATCAGCCCAAACTTCACATTGTCTCGTTGTGGGTATCGTTCGTTCACAATGGCGTCGACGTCGATCTTCAGCTCCGAATCCAAGACGGCTTTACCAGTGGAGTCATGAAGCTGAGCGGACAATGTCCAGCCTTTCCATCCGTCCAGCCGATCGGCCAGGATCCGCGGTCGAATTCGAAGGTTCGCATTTTGGAAGTCGTCATCAAGATCGGTGCGAACGAAGAAATCATTGAGCGCAGTCCTTGGCTGGCGAAGAAGCAGTACTTCGCGATGAATACCACTGAGCCGCCACATGTCTTGGTCTTCGAAGTACGATCCATCGGACCAGCGAAACACTTGGACAGCCAGACGGTTCGTCCCAGGCTTCACCAGCTTCGTCACGTCGAACTCGGCGGGCAGGCGGCTGCCTTGGCTGTAGCCTGCCAATTGCCCGTTGACCCAAACATAGAACGCCGAGGACACACCGCCGAAGTGCAGAATGATTCGATCCTCGGTCCATTGTTCGTCGACTTCGAAATCTCGAACGTACGACCCGACGGGATTTTCCCGATCGATCCGCGGCGGGTCGGGTTTGAATGGGTAGACCGAATTGGTGTAGATCGGCTGGCCGTAGCCTTTGACCTCCCAGCTTGATGGGACAGGCAGGGTGTCCCATTGCGTCACATCAAAATCAGATGCGAAGAAATCATCCGGGCGGTCTTCGGCGTTCGGCGTGAATTTAAATTTCCAGTCCCCGTTTAAAGACGTCATTCGCGATTCTTCTCGATCGCCCGCCAACGCATCTTCCGCGGTCGCGAATGAGTAGGACGTAACGCGCGGGGGCATTTTGCCCTTTTCAATGACTCGCTCGTTTTCCCAGTCGTTAGGGAATACCTGGGCGATTGCGGTCGATGCAAAGCACAGCACGCACGCAACGCAAAACATTCGTGACATGACAAGGGACTCTCGGGTGGGGATCATGATGGCCCGAATTCGAAACGGGCGTCGGCAACTTGAACGCATCGCAATCGGATCGGATGGGGAATCCATTGTCCAAAGTCGCGTGCATTTCGTTCCGCGGTGGTTCCCAAGAATCTAACATCTTCCGCCCGGGGATTCATCCATCGGCAGGTGATGATCCATCCGGGCCGCGCGAAACACATCCAAGGTGTCATTCATTTCGATTCAGGCAATGAGATTGTCTTCTTGAGTTTATAGTCATTCGATTGCCCCCGCGTTGACTGGCAACCAAGCTGCAAAACTGTCGCAGGGTTTATTGATTCGTCCTTCGTTCACAAGGTGAAGCAAACGATGGACATCCTGTCTGTGCGTGGCCCTTTGTGGAAGAAGAACCGAAGACGTGGAAGACTGCTGGGACGTGCTAAACTTGGGCTGAAACGCAGCGTGATTTTCGAGCGATCGCGACTGCGGGTTCGTGTCGGTTATTCCAGTTGCAGTGTTTTGTTCTGGGTGGGTTCTTTCGAATGGTCGAGTATTGCCGACGGTGTCATCGTGCTATGGATCCCGATCGCGATTGGATCGAGCGATTCTTGGTCGAAGGCGCCCCCGATCCACCGGAGTCGCGCGCGACCAAGGCCGACTTGCGACAAGCGATCGCCGAACGGGATTATCTGTTGAAGCAACTGCATGCGATGGCATTACGCATGCTCGCCAAGGAATTGTCGATTGCCTCTTCGCCGCCGTTGTCCGACGATCGTTCGCCGTCGCAGATTCATGAGGACATGCGGCGTTGGCTGCAGGACCAGCGGCCAGGATCCTGAGCCGCTTCGGCGATCGCCCGTCGTTGAACAGTCGTCTTCACTGAAAAATCAGATTCTGGCATCCTAGGTGCACTGCAGCCAGTTTACGTTGACGTCATACACGCCGGGCAATTGATGCGCCGCGATTCATCCGAACGGAGTTTGCCGTTTTGAGTTCCACCGAGATCCTGTCAGACCCGCCGGAGACGCCCGTGGAGTCGGAGGCGTCGATGGATTTGATCGAGATCGGTGTGATCGTTGCCGGCCCGTTGGATTTTGTCGATTCGCGCGCGGCCAAGCTGGCGGTCGAACAGGCGGACGCTCGTTTGACGGAGATGTTCCCCGGTTTTGAATTCAATTTTTTCGAAATACGACGCCCGGAGCTTTCGGCCGGTGCGACGAGTGATTCGACATCGATTGAGCCGGCCTTGTTGTTGCAGCGGGCGCTGGAAGAACGCGACGCGCGGCACTGGGACTTCGCGTTTGTGCTGACTTCTGCGGAATTGGAAGGGATCTATTCGCCGTATTGCTTTGCGGCATTGAGTCGATCCATGGACGCTGCGGTGATTTCGTTGTCACTGATCGATCCGCAAGCCTTGGGCGTTGATGTTGATCACGTCGAACGGATCGAGCGAATCGCCAGACGCCTGAGTCGTTTGATGCTGCACGCGATCGGGCACTTGACCGGATTGCCCAAAAGCGATCACCCAAACGATTTGCTGTATCACCCGCCCGATGCACAGGCGTTGGATTTGATGGCGGCGTTGCAACCGGAGGATGTGGAGCGACAGCGGGAAGTCTTGGAATCGATCGCCGACCAGCGTTTGGAAGAAGGGGCCGGTAAACAATTGAGTTCACCGGCGTTTGCCATTCGTGCCGCATGGATCAACCGCGCCCAGATTTATCGATCGATCTGGGCGGCTCGCCCGTGGGAGTTTCCCAAACGTTTAAGCCGGCTGACGATCGCCTCGTTTTCGGCGCTGGCGATTTTGTTCATGACCGCGGAATCCTGGGACTTGGCATTGGCCCAAGGTGCACCGCGAATCTTGGGTTTGGTCGCGTTGACCGTTTTGACCACCACGATCTTTGTGGTGACGCGACAGCAATTGTTGGTTCGCCGACGCAAACGACGAAGCGAGCAGACGGTGGTCACCAGCGTGCTGGCGATCGCCATCGTCTTGTTGGGAATGACGGTGACTTGGCTGACGCTGTTTTTGGTCGGTGCCGTGTTGTCACAACTGCTTTTCCCCTCGGGCCTGATTGCCTCTTGGGCATCTTCAACGATCGAAACGACCAAAGATCTTTCGTGGATCCATCGACCTCAGATGGCGGCGTTCAGCGCTTCGCTGGCTTTGTTGATCGGTGCTTTGGGGGCCAGTTTTGAATCGCAACACTATTTCCGCCACATCATTTTTGTGGACGAAGAAATCTAGCAAGTGGATGCCGGAACGTGGCTGCGTTTGGTCCGGCTTAGGGTCGAGTCGGCTGTTGTTTCGATTCGATCTGGTCAAAGATTCGGTCGGCTGCTCGGACCGCTTCGTCGATCGGCAAGCCTTGCGGTATTCCGGGACGTTGATGGCCCGCGGCCGTTACGAAAGCGTCACGTAATATGCGCATCGCTTTGACGTATTCGGGCGCCGCCACCGGTTCAAACTCAGAAGCATTCGCGGCATCTTTGGACGACCGAGATTGCCCTAGCTCGTTGATGATGATCGTTGCCATCACCGCGTGACCGCGATCACTGGGATGCACTCCGTCGGGTTGCAAAGGCTCCGCCGACAAGGCAGCCGACGTTTGATTGTGTAACGCATCGGTCATTGGGCCGTGCAAGTCGATCACGGCGTATCCGCTGGAACGCATCGACAGTAACCAGTCCGCATAGGCACGCATCACCGCCGGGTAATCCCCGTCGATTTGTTGTCGAAACCGTGTGGCGTCAAACGACGGCGGTGTCACGTGGATGATGGCAATGTCACGCTGGACCGCAGCATCATGCAAACGCTGAATGCCGCTGCGGAACGCGGCAAAACGTTCGTCGCTGAGCGGTTGGTAAATCCCACAGTTGATGCCGTAGCAGGCAATGATCAAATCAGGACGGCTGACCCGCAGCACGTCATCCAATCGTGAATGCAGATCCGGTCTTGGGAATCGACCGCCGGCGTGACCATCTTCGCTTAAGCCGGAAACGGTTTCACTGGGCAAACCCATGTTGATCACGACTGGCGGCGCATCGGGGCGCTGGTTGCGCAGCCATTGCTGGATGGCCGCCACATAGCGACCGTCAAAGGTGATGCTGTCACCGAGGAAGACGATTCGGTCAGCGTCACGCACCATCTGCCACATCGATGTGGTGGGCTGGTCATCCTTTGTGACCGTCGACGTTTGTGCCAAGCACGGCGAAACCGCCGTTGCCAAAGCGATCAACCATCCGGCGATCGCAGGGGTGATCCAAACGGAGCGACGGATCTGGCGTGACGGCAAACGTGTCATGGCGACGCAGTTCACGAGGTCGTTGATGTGGCTTCTTCCAAAACCGTTTCGCTGACATAAATGGGCAGCGGCGGGTCGAACGTCACGGCCACCGCAATCGCGTCGCTGGGGCGAGAATCAATATCGATGGTTTCGCCGTCGCTGCGGATCAATCGCAATTGGGCAAAATAGGTGTGATCGTTCAGGTCGCTGATGATCACGCTTTCGACCGTTGCATCCAACGCTTCGGCGATGCGGACGATCAGATCGTGTGTCAACGGACGCGGCGGTTGATAGTCTTCTTTAACGCGGCGATCGATATTGGTGGCTTCGAAGATACCGATCAGAATCGGGAACTCACGTTCGCCGTTGACTTCCTTCAGATAGATGACTTGGTTGTCGGTCAGCTCGGAAATGATGATCCGAGCGAGCTGCATTTCGACGGGCATAGGCGTTCGGCTTCCCTGAAACGATTCGAATCATGACGCAACTGCATTGTAGCATTCTGTGGTGCGTCGTAGCGTGCGGTGGCGTCGGCGGGTGAGGTTTGGTCGATGGACCGGGGCCCGGCGAGCGATGAATCTTCACATTCGGCCGGTCTCCGATCGCGCCAGCCATCGGTGGCGGATGATCAGCCGCGGTTGGCGTCGCCGTCATAGCGGGTGAAGATCATCTTTCCGGCGTTGGTTTGCAGGGTGCTGGTCACACGAACCTGCAATTCTTGGCCGATCCGTTTGCGTCCACCCTCGATGACGACCATGGTGCCATCGTCCAGGTAACCGATCCCCTGTTCGGGGCCCTCGCCGGGCTTGATGACGCGGATCCGAAACACTTCGTCGGGAAGATAAACCGGGCGTAGTGAATTGCTGATTTCGTTCAGGTTGATCACCGGAACGCCTTGCAGCTTGGCGACCTTGTTCAGGTTGAAATCGCCCGTGACAACTTTGCCTTCCAAGTGTTTGGCCAACAGCACCAGTTTCAAGTCCACCGACTGGCCGGCAAACTCGGGCAGTTCGCGATCAAAGATTTGTAGATCGACCGTTTCATCGGCCCGCAAACGATTCAGCACATCCAGACCGCGCCGGCCGCGGGTGCGACGAAGCTTGTCACTGCTGTCGGCGATCGCCTGCAATTCGGTCAACGCGAATCGAGGCATGATCAACTGGTTGTCAAAGATCCCGGTGGCCACCAAGTCGGCGATCCGCCCGTCAATGACCACGCTGGTGTCCAAGATCAGCGGCTTGAAGCCTTTGACTTCGCGCACAAATTCGACATACGGGATCAGAAAGCGAAAGTCGTCCTTGGTCTGCAACAACAGACTGGTACACACATAGACCAGGACCAAGCCAACGACCAGCTGGAACGCGCGGCCGTTGACCATCTGTTCCAGCATGGGCGCCATGGCGATCCACAGGATGAACGTCAACAAGACGCCGACCAACACGCCGAAATAGATCGCCGTGATCGTGTCGATGCGCTTTTTAGGGATATAGATGTCGCCCAAAACGACGGCCGACGCCCCCGCCATGACCGTGGTGAACAAAGCGTAGGGAACCCACGATGGCGCCCCGGTCGGCACTGTCGCATCGATGACCGCTGCGGACACGCCGCCGGCACAAGCGATGAACAGACAGCGAAGTACAATCAGTGCCATCGACGATACGTGGTGGATTCGAAACGGTTAAGCTGGTCGGGTGACTCGGGCGGTGGTGATCAAAACGAAGCCTGCCGGCGTGTTGTCACACGACTTCGACGTTCGCGGCCCAAAACCGCGACCGATGATCGGATCGCCTTCCACACTATCGCAAACCAGCAGGATTGGTTTGTCCAGCCCACTGAAAAAACTGCCAAACGGTTCGCTCTGACATGAAAAGCATGCATCTCCGTCATTTTCGCATCTTGTTTGTTCTGATCGCAATGTTCGTCCTGAGCGATGGCTGGGCCGGTCGTGCGGAGGCTGAGGATTCTGCGGGATCTGGATCGGGGGCATCTGGCGGATCGGACCGTCCCAACGTGGTGATGATCATCAGCGACGACCAGGCCTGGACCGATTACGGATTCATGGGGCATGAGCACATCCAAACGCCGCGGTTGGACGAACTAGCTGCCCAGTCGTTGACGTTCACACGCGGATATGTCCCCACCAGTCTGTGTCGCCCGTCCCTGGCGACGATGATCAGCGGGCTGTACCCCCACCAACACGGCATCGTCGGCAACGATCCGCCTTGGGCGGGCATGGACCAGGGGCAACGCCGTCCGCCCCACACGGCCCAACCTTATTTGCAATCGCGGATCGATTACTTGCGGCACATCGATGCGATGACCACCCTGCCCGATCGCTTGGCACCGCTGGGATATCGGTCGTTGCAAACGGGAAAGTGGTGGGAAGGTAACTTTCGCCGAGGCGGATTTGACGCCGGCATGACGATCGGTGACATGTCACGCGACGGACGCCATGGCGACAAGGGCTTGAAGATCGGCCGCCAAGGCATCGCGGAAATCGATGAATTCCTAGACCAGTGTGTCAATGATCAGGCACCGTTCTTCGTCTGGTACGCGCCGTTTTTGCCGCACACACCCCACACGCCGCCCCAGCGTCTGTTGGACAAGTACGAACCCGTCGCGCCGTCATTGCCGATCGCCAAGTATTGGGCGATGTGCGAATGGTTTGACGAAAGCTGTGGTGCGGTGCTGGACAGTCTTCAACAACGCGGGCTGAGCGATGACACGATTGTTCTGTATGTCTGTGACAACGGTTGGATCAATCGAAGCGACGCCAGCCGGTACGCGCCACGCAGCAAACGCAGCCCTAACGAAGGCGGCATTCGCACACCGATCATGGTCCGTTGGCCGGGACACGTCGAACCCAAAATGGAAAGCGACCGGATGGCCAGTTCCATCGATTTGGTCCCGACCGTGTTGGCGGCGGCCGGACAAGACATCCCTGCTGAACTGCCCGGTATCAACCTTTTGGATGCCGCGGCGATCAGCGGAAGAAACCAATTGTTCGGCGAAATCTTTGACCACGACATTCGATCGCAAACCGACCCGGCAGCCAGTCTGCAGTACCGCTGGACCATCCGCGATTCGATGAAGCTGATCGATCCGTCGGAATCGATGGACGACCAATCACTGCAGTTGTATGACTTGGCCGACGACCCGCATGAAAACCACGACTTGGCTGCAGAGCGCCCGGATGTGGTCGAAAGTCTCAGCAAATCGATGGACCAGTGGTGGGCACCGAAAACGAAGTAGGTGTAAACGCACCTGGTGACTGGTTTTCACACATGTCACCGTGCTTCGTCCTGGTGCCAATGGCTAACGATCCGGATTCACGCTGCCGCCCCACCCCAGTTTGTCGCGCAGCGTGCGATGGTCGTTTTGACCGGGGACCGACAGCATGCGGAAACTGACATCCGCGCGACAGATCCGGACACGGTCGCCGGGATACAGCCGGTCCATCGGCCGACCGTCCACGACGATGGAGGTGGATTCGGTCGGGTCGGTGACGGAAAATTCCATCACCGTATCGGCGGTTTCCACCAACGGACGGTACGTCAATGTATGTGGGCTGATCGGGCTGACCACCATCGCCTGCAAGTGGCGGCGCAGAATCGGACCGCCGGCGGACAGATTGTGGGCCGTCGATCCGACTGGTGTCGCCACGATCAATCCATCACAGCGGTAACGCGTTGCCAAATGACCGTCGGCCCAAAAATCGATATCCAAAATTCGATAGGGCGGGCCGCCCAAGATCGCTCCTTCGTTCAACGCCAGTTGCTGCGCCGCGACTTGGCCGCCACGAAACAGCGTGATCTGTAGCATCAAGTGTTCGACGACTTCGAACCCGCCGCAACAAACCTGCGGCCAGGTATCCAGGAAGTCATCGGGCGACAACGCGGCCAGAAAACCCAAGCGACCACAGTTGATGCCCAGCACGGGAATTTGATTGGTGCCCATCTGACGCGCGGACTGCAAAATCGAACCATCGCCGCCCAGAACGATCACCAAATCGTGGTCTTTGTCCGCGAAGTCATACGCGAACTCCAGGTCCTCCACCACGATGTCGGCACGTTCGGCGATCGCCGGCCGAATCCGTTCCAATTCCTTGCGAACCAAATCCCGATCCGGCGCGCCAAGAATGGCAACTTCCGGACGGCTTCGCATTCGGTCCAGCCAAGCGTCGGTGGACATCGCCGCGCTCACGTCGAAACCGAGTTGGAGATGCCCGCCTCTTCACGGCAAACGTCGGCGATGCCTCGCGGTGACAATTGGCTTTCGTCCAGCAATTGGGAACGATCACCGTGTCCGACGAATTGATCGGGTAGCGCAAGCGTGCGGACCCGACGAGTATCCAGACGCTGGCGAGCGGCCGATTCCAAGAACGCGGATCCGAAACCGCCGACCGTCGTGCCTTCCTCCAACGTGATGACAAATCCGTCGCCGCCCACAACATCCGCAATCATCGCTTCGTCGATCGGTTTGACAAAACGAGCGTTGATGACACGTACGTTCAATTCGCCGCTTAACAGATCTGCGGCGGCCAAGGCGTGTTCCAACATCGCACCGTACGCCACGATTGTGCCATCGGCGCCATCGCGAAGGACTTCGCTTTTCCCGATGACGATTTCGTCCGGAATACGATCCAGTTGCGGTGCCGACGCTTTCGGATAACGGATGCCCGAGGGATGATCGATTTCCAACGCCTTTTGAAGCATCAGTTCCAATTCGGCCGCGTAGCCTGGCGCCATCAACACCATGTTGGGGAACAGACGCATGTAACCGATGTCGTAAACACCGTGGTGCGTCGGACCATCCGGACCGGTTAAACCGGCGCGGTCCATCATGAAAATCACGGGCAAGTCTTGCAGGGCGACTTCCTGGAAGACTTGGTCATAGCTGCGCTGCAGGAACGTGCTGTAGATGTCCACGATCGGACGCAGACCTGTTTTTGCCTGCCCCGCCGCAAATGCAACCGCGTGGGATTCGCAAATTCCGACATCGAAGAAACGATCGGGGACTTGTTCGCGAACGGGTTCCAGTTTGTTGCCTTGGCACATTGCCGCTGTGATCACCGTCACGCGATGATCGTTTTGCATTGCACGCAGAATTGCGTCGCGGGCGTGGTTGGTGTACGGGGGAAGCCCCGAACTGGGCAACGTGACCGGGCCTTCGTCGGTGTCTTTGAATGCCGGTGGTGTGTGAAAGAACACCGGGTCTTCGGCCGCCGGTTTGTAACCGTGACCTTTCTCCGTCACGACGTGCAACAAGACCGGTCCCGACATGTTGCGGACCAGTTGCAAATACTTGCGCAGCAACTGGATATCATGACCGTCGATCGGGCCGATGTACCGGATGTCCAATTCTTCGAACAACATCCCACCAAGCAGTCCGGCTTTGACGCCTTCCTTCATTTGTGCCAGCAAGCGTTCGGCCGGATCACCGAACATGGGAACGTGGTCCAGCAAGCGAACGACTTCGCTTTTCAAACCCGTGTAAAACGGATTGCCTCGCAAGCGATCCAAGTACTTCGCCATCGCGCCGGTGCGAGGACAAATCGACATCTTGTTGTCGTTCAACACGATCGTCAGATCGTCGCCCAGTTCGCCGGCGTTGTTCAACGCTTCGAAAACAATCCCGCTGGGGAATGCACCGTCGCCGATGACGGCCACGGTTTTGCGATCGCGTTCGTTTTGAACATAGTCGCCGCTACGCAGACCCACCGCCGTGCTGACGCTGGAACCGGCGTGACCGGTCATAAACAAGTCGTAATCGCTTTCGGCCGGGTTTGGATAACCCATCAAGCCGCCGGCGGTGCGGATCGACGCAAAATCGTGATAGCGGCCGGTGATCAGCTTGTGCGGATAAATCTGGTGCCCGGTGTCCCAGATCAAACGATCGCGCGGAAAGTCGTATTCCGCGTGCAGGGCCAAACACAGTTCGACCACGCCCAGGTTGGACGCGAAGTGAGCCGTTCGCGTCGCCAAAAGATTGCACAAAACGTCTCGGATCTCTGCCGCGACTTCGTCCAACTTCTCGTGCGAGTAATCTCGCAGCGGGCGTGAATCGCCCAGTGCCGCCAGCAACGGGTGTCGTGCGGCCGATGTCACCGGCGCTTGCCTGTCGGTTGCTTCGTTTTCAGTTTGATTCTTCGACACGCCCGATCGTCCTGACACCGGTTGTCCGGTTGGTTGTTCGCTATTGTCCGTCAATGCGTTCGCTCCAGTACATACCCCGCCAATTTAATCAACCGCCACGCGCCGTCACCCAGCAACCGGGCATGCGACACCGCCGATTCGGTCAACTGCACCGCTTTTTCACGCGATGCTTCGACACCCAACAGGCCCGGATACGTCAACTTTCCTCGCGCCGCATCCTTGCCGACTTGTTTGCCCATCGCGTCGGCGGTCGAAGTTGTGTCCAGTAGATCGTCCACAACTTGGAACGCCAGCCCAAGGTCTACAGCGTAGTTGGACAGGTTTTTCCGCGTCAAAGCATCCGCACCGGCCAAAATCCCCCCTAAAGCCAGCGATGCGTCGATCAACGCCCCCGTCTTTCGGCGGTGGATCGCTTCCAGATGGGCCAGTGCCGCTGTGCGACCGGATTCGTCCGACGTCCAATCGTTGTCGCTCTGGCCGGCCTGATCCCGCTCGGCCTGCAAATCATCGGACTGGCCGCCCACCAGGGCCGTCGCGCCCGCCGCAATCCCCAGATGCCGGACCGCCGGACCGACCAAAGCCGGGTCTTGGACGCCGTCGGCCAGAGTCGCGAAGGCAGCGGTCAGCAACGCGTCGCCGGCCAGGATTGCGGTCGCTTCGTCGAACTGCAGATGCACCGTCGGACGGCCGCGACGCAAATCGTCATCGTCCATCGCGGGCAAATCGTCATGGATCAGCGAATACGCGTGAATCATCTCCACCGCGGCGACCGCCGGCGCCAGCCGCCAAGCCGCTTCACTGTGCGGGTCGATCCCACACACCTGCCCGGCCATCAACACCAAGGCCGGTCGCAAACGCTTGCCCGGGGCCATCAATGCGTAACGCATCGCATCGGCCAAGATTGCGGGGCATCCATCACCGGTGACGACGTCGGATTCCAAAGCACGCAACAACATCGCTTCGATGGGCGCCGCCAAATCGGCCATGCCCGTCGCGTCACCGGTCGATGCATCACCGCCGGCCGCGCCGTCGCCGGATGCCCCGCCGGAAGCTTGCTGAGATGAGACTGATGACGATCGTGATGTCACGAGGGGCCGGATCCTTTCAGGCTGCCGCATTCATATCTAAACGGTTCATTGTAGGCAGACGAACACCCAGACAAACGGGGGCTGAAAGCTGCAACCTAGAACAGATGCCCGGCGCCACCATCGTCGTCCGAATCCGCAGACACGTCATCGTCCGATGGCCCGTCACCACCGGCGGTCCGCTTCTTCGCCCCACGTCGGCTGCCACGTGCGGATTGTTTTTGCAGCAGATCGTCGCCGCTCGCGTCGTCAAAGTCTGTCGTGATCGGCTGGCCGTCGGCATCGATTCCGGCCAGCAAGCGGACCTGCTGTTCGGCACGATTCAGATAGTCGTGGCACCGTTTCAGTTCTTTGACCGCCTGTTCGTACTGCTTCAGCGATTCGCCCAAATCCAAATCGCCGCTTTCCAACTGATCGACCACCGTTTCAATCTTTTCGACGGATTCTTCGAACACGAATTTCGGAGCGTCGTTGTCCGATTCCGCCGGATCGGATGCTGCGGCGGACGTTCGGGTGCGTGTCGATTTTTTCTTGGCCATCAGCGTCTCGGGTCTCCCAAAGTCTTTCCGGCGGGGTTACGTCGCCGGAGACCGGCAGGCTAACGCGCGTCGAGATTTTTGTCAGTCCCGGCCATCGCCGCGGCATCGGCCCGTGTTCGCACCCGCCTCTTCCCAACGGCCCGTCCACACCGCACGTTCGCCACGACCGGAATGATTGAATCGATCGGGCATGGTTCGATTCGTACGACGAATTCTTTGACGCCAGGCGGTTTACGACCTAGATAATCAGTGGACGGATGCTCCATTCGGACCGTTCGACACAGGCAAAGAGATTCATGGCTGACCGCAACAATGGCTCGAAAAACAAGGAAACGGAACCGACGTCGCAACTCGCGAAAGCCCGAAACGAAGGTCGCATGCGCCCCCGATACGGCGCTGCCTTCGCAGAATCCTGACGCCGCACCGGTCGACCCTGCGGCAGCCGACGCGTGCAAGAAAGACTCAGCGTCCCGGCAAGACCCCGCGTCCGCGCATGACCCCGTGGTGGAATCACCGTCCGTCGCGTTGCCCGAATCGGTCGCCGCCCATGGGTGCCAACCAGACGACGCAGCGGACCAGTTCGATGTCCCCGCCGGTGACGCCGAAGCGGACGACGTTCGAACCACCGATGATATCGAAGACGTCGTGGCCGCCATCGAAGAAGCGGTCGCCTTGGCCGATGGTCACGACGGTGATGATCCAGGCACGGACCAGAACATCGAACCCACTATCGACGAGGTCGCCGAACCGCAAGCCGATCAGACTGCGGCGGTGGTCACCGATGATGTGGCGACCCTTGATGATTCGACAAGCCTTGTCGAAAACCAGGCGGGCCAGGAAACCGATCTCGCTTATCGCCCGGTCCCCTCGCAATGGGCCCCCGCGTCGCCGGCACCCGAAAGCCCCCTAACCGCGTTTGCGATCGATCAGTTCATGCCCGCGGATCCGGTTCGCCAGCAGGCGTGGGCGACGCAACCATCGCTTGCACCGGAGGCAGGCGTCCCTGCACCGGCAATGTCGTCGGAACTGACCGAGCGATTGCTGGCGGAATTTGCCGACCTTAAATCGCACGTCATCGAAGCCACGGATTTGGAGTCGCTGAAGTCGCGGATCGATGAACTGACCGAAGCCAACGAATCGCTGCAAAAGCAGAACGATGAACTGGCCGAACAAAACGCCGACTTGGCGTCCCGCGTCGCTGGCAGCAACGTCCAACAATCGATCGAATCCGACGCCACCCAATCCGGCGGATCGCCCGATCTGCTGACCTGGGAACAACGCAAGGAATTGATCTATCGGCAAATGGAAGAGGACTCATTCGACGCCGAATCGTTCCTGACGACCTTAAAGCAGAAACAAGAATCCAGTAGCGTCATCGCGGTACAGGCGGCAACACCGGGCGATACCGGATCAATCCACGACCTGGATCCCGCTGATACGGTCACACGTTTGTTCGACCATTTGGAATCGTTGCAGCAACAAGTCGAACGTCGCGACGATGAATTGGGCGAATTGCGAGTTCTGTTGGAACAACGCGGCCCGGCCGAAGACGGCATGACGGTGGGTGCCGCATCGATCGCCCAGATGTTTGACGCGGATGAATTGATCCAGGAAGAACGTCAACGTCTGCAAGACATGCAGGCGGAATGGGAAGAGAAATTCCGCAAAGTCGAAATCGAAGCCTCTCTGGAACGCGCCAAGCTTTCACGCGAACGCCAAGAGTTACAGCGGAAGAACGCTGAATTGGAAGAACGTTTGGCGCACGCACGTCGTGAATGCGAACAGAACAACGCCGGCGGTGAAGGAAAGAAACGCCGCTGGGCCGCCCAACTGGGACTCTAGGCGACCGCTTCTGCAATCGCGGACCGACCGCATCGGCGTCCGCGTAGACCACCGAGTGTTGTCCGCGCATCGACAAGGCCGCCCTTCGCACCGCGTCAGGCGACCCATCTTCATTCGGCTCGGAATCAATGGTCGTCGAGGATCTTCAATAATCGGTGGGCATTTTCAGACGATGGAAACGGCACCGAACCCCGACGTCACCAAATTCGTCTATTTCTTGCGGTGACGAATCTTAGCTCGCATCCTGCGCTTCTTACGTCCGACTTTACGACGTCCTTTACCTGATTTCTTGGTTCCCACCGAGTCGAGTCTCCGAAATGTGATGGATGTTTGCTTGGCCGCCAAATACGGCCACGGAACAATGAAGTGTTTCAGCCAAAGAATACGGTGCGTGTGAGGTCGCCAACGGCCGCAGTGCAGCAAGCGAACCCCGAAATCGCATCGCGGTGGTTGCCCCAAAGAGTCGGGGCCAGGCGGATCGCGGATTTTTGGCGCCTTCCGCGTCGCCCGTTTCGATTCAAAGCAGCACGGAAGATTAGCAAAAATCACGCATTTCACAAGTGATCCTGCCGTTGTCCCGCGGTCAACGGCAGGTTTTTGGCAGCGGCCCGCTTCATTCCTCCGGCCGCGCCACCGAAGCGTTCGGTCCGCCCCGGCGGCCCGGGCCACAAAGATCTTGACGTGCGGGTGTACAGAAAGTTAACCACCGGTTGAAAACCAGGGTCAAGGCAGCGATTTTCGTCGCCGGCCGGTTGGTTTGCCGTTTGTGATTCGCGCCCCGCACCGAAAAGATCAATCGCTTGGCGGTCCGAACTGATTCATCGCCGGAATGCAAATCTCGGCCCCTTCGCCACGCGAAGGGGGCTGCCGCTGGGTTGTTGGCCGCGCTGTCGCTGGCCGGATGTGCCAACTGGCGTCAGAACGAAACGGAGCCTGTGGTCACCCACAAGGCGGAATCGGTTCAAACGCTGCACCATCGTACCGACGCACTGGTGATGAGCAGCCGATTCGTCACCATCCGACCTCCTGAATCGATCGCCAAATCCGCTGAAAGACTGTCCGCGGAAGCGACCCTCGACGGCATGGCAGACCAGGAATCGGAATCGCGTCCCTCCGGTGATTCGTTCCAGCCCGATCCTTGGGACACGATTTGGAACTGGGTCGATGAAACGGTCGTCGATGCGGGCGATCGCCGACGACTGTTGGACAACGGCTTGCGCGTGGGGTTGGTCAAAGACCGTCAAAAGGTCGATCAGTTGTTGGCGGAAATGACACCGCCGTCGGACTTGATCAACGACTTTATGGAACAAACCGAAGTCGCCACGGACGTCTCGGGGCTAAGCGGCGCGTTTCCCGTGCGTTGGGCCGAGCGAACCGAATTGTGGGTACGCCGGGCCGACTCGAAGACTCGAACCGTGCTGGCTCGCATCGACGGCCAAACGGTCGGCCGAACACTGGACGCGCCGCAACCTTTGTTTGCTTTGGAAGCGAATCCGACATCGATGGCCGGTCAAATTCGGCTGACGTTTCGGCCGGAGATTCAGCACGGACCGATGAAGCGTTCGTTCACGCCCAGCAAGGCGGCGGTTCGAATGGAACAACGTCGCGATGCTTGGTCGCTGGCCGAAAATCAATGGGATGTTCGGCTGGGCGAAGGCGACGTTTTGATCGTCGCGCCGACTCGGACCACGCAAGCGTTGGGCAAAGCGATGCTGACGCAACAAACGGCCGATCAACAGACCTTTCATACCGTCGTTCTTTTGACGTTGGACCGGATTCCATAGATTGGGTTGGTTATTTTGGCGGGGGTACTGGCCGCCGCGTTTCCGAAATTGCGTTGGGCCCTCGTTCGGTGCAGGGCCTGTTGCGGACGCCACTTTCGCAGAGCAAAAGGCGACGATTGGGGGCCGCACCAAGCCAGCTTCCAACAAGCGATGTTGCGGCGAAAGCAGATCAATAGTGCTGGGGCACAAAGTTGCGGCCGGACAGGGATGCCGTATCGTCGTAGGCTCCTTCCTTGGACCGCTTGGGCAATTTGACTTCTTCGGCGGGGACCTTCTCGTACGGAAACTGATTCAACAGGTGTCGGATGCAGTTCAATCGTGCGCGTCGCTTGTCATCGGACGGCAAGATGTTCCAAGGTGCGTGGTCCGTGTCGGTGGCTTCCAACATCATGTCGCGGGCTCTGGAATACTCGTACCACTTGCTGCGCGAAGGAAGGTCCATTGCGCTTAATTTCCACTGCCGCAGCGGGTCGGTGATCCTGGCTTCGAACCGTCGCTTCTGTTCCTCGTCACCCACCTCCAGCCAATACTTGATCAGCTGGATTCCGCCATCGGCGATATAATTTTCGACCACGGGACATAGCTGCAGAAAACGCCGGTGTTCTTCTTTGGTACAGAACCCCATCACATACTCGACACCGGCGCGGTTGTACCAACTGCGGTCAAAAATCACGATCTCGCCGGCGGCCGGAAAGTGGTTCATGTATCGTTGAAGGTACATCTGCGACTTCTCGCGATCCGACGGTGCGGGAAGTGCAACCGTGCGAAACACACGCGGGCTGACTCGTTCGGTAATCGCGCGAATCGTCCCGCCCTTTCCCGCGGCGTCGCGGCCTTCGAATACAACGATCGCGCGGATGCCGTTGTGCTTCACCCACGCCTGCAAATGACAAAGCTCTGCCTGCAATTTGCGAAGCTCTTTCATATAGTCCGCACGTTTCATTTTTAACGCGGCACGTTTGGAATCCGGTTTCGAAGCCATGTCGTTTGTCTCGCATCAAGTGGCGGGGGAACCATGCGGCGGGCTGGGCCGAACAATCAAAGCTTAGCGGATGAAGGAATCCAACCGACACACTGGGCATGGTGCCAGGATGTGCTGGTAACCAGGGCCGATGGCGGCACCGACGGAGCATAAAAAAAGGCCATCCGCCACAAGCGTGACGGATGACCCGGTGGGGAAATCGGGGTGGAAGCACAGCGATCAGCGAGCGGCGTCGGCGGCCGCTTGTTCGGCTTCGTAAGCTTCCATTTGATCTTCGATGTCATCGGGTTGTTCGACGACGGTGTTGTCGCCACCACCGCTGCATCCGGTCATCATCGGAACGGTGAAGATCAAAGCGGCAAAAGCCAGAATCATGGAACGAGTCAACATGGATGGAACTCTTCGGGGTTCTAAAAACGGGAAAGAAAAACGGCCCGGGCGACGGCAATGTCGTCACTGCTGCTGACGTTCACCGTCACGTGGGCCGATAGGTTCAAGCCATCAGTGGGTGGTCGAGTCACGACCGGTGGTCTTTGCCGTTCGCCTGGAGCGCGGATGTCTGGACGACTTCACGCGACTCCTGTCTTTGGCAAAGACGCGTCTGGTTAACACGCTGGTGGTTGGTTTCCATCCAGCGTGCGATGTTCGACGGCCGGTTTACAGGTCGGTCGAGTCGTAAGTTTCGCGGCTGGCGCGGGTGCCCATAGCACCCCAAACGCCGTACGGGCTGGCGATCCCTGCGTTGCCAGCGGCCTTGTAAACCGTCTTGGCACGACGATCGCCGGCGTCGATGGCGTCGGAGATGAACTTCACCGCACCGTCACCCATCACGACGTGAACGCCGCCGGGGTGCTGGCTACTGGGCGGATAAATCCCCCAAGTGTTGTCGTTGCCGGTTCGCGAAACGGTTTCGCTGTTGGGCGGCAGGATCGTGTTGAAACCGGTGAACTGGTGACACCCGTCGGACCAACGGAAACCACGTGCACGGCCCGACCAGTTTCCATCACCACCGGTGCTTTGGTCGGTGGTCAAGTTGGTATCGGGCAACCAGTACAGCGGACGATTCGGATCGATCAGACCTTGGTCCAACGCCCATGACGGGTTGTCACGCAACGGACCCGAACCGGGGCCGTCGGCCGGTGCGGTACGGATGTCACGAGTGCCGGAATCCGACAAGATTTCGCCGACCATGATCGTGTTGGACAATCCGTCGACGACGTCACGGAATTTTTTGTACTCGCGACAGACGAACATCCCGCGTCCCGAAACGTTGATCTGTTCAACATTGGCGTTGGAGAAAGTATTCGGGGTCACCCAGCGATAGGCACCGACGTCCAAGTATTCAACCGCGTCACCCATGCAGTTGGCATAGTTGCAACGGCCAAGAGCGGGCGAACCGACACCGGGGTCACTGGGGCAACGGAACGACGAAACGTCGGTGGCCCAAGGACGATAATCGCCACGCCATGGGGCGGGGCCCATCGACGGCCACGGCGGGTTCTTGGGATCGCCGTTGGTCTTCACGGCCATCGGATTGCTGATCTGATCCCACAACGGTTGTTGCTCGATGAACGGCAACAGAGGAACCAGGTAGCTTAGACGCAATTGATTGCTTCGCGTGCTGTCGCCGATGTTGGTTTCGCCGCGCGAGCCGCCCATCATGGCGGGCAGGTTGTTGAACGCCGAGTGATAGTTGTGCAGCGCCAATCCGATTTGCTTGGCATTGTTGCTGCAAGACATCCGACGCGCGGCTTCGCGTGCCGACTGAACCGCCGGCAACAACAGGCCGACCAGGACGCCGATGATGGCGATCACCACCAACAGTTCCACCAGCGTGAAGCCCGGTCGAGTGGAGGATGTTTGTCTCATCTGAGAACTCCAAAACTTCGAGAAAAATAAATCGCCCCGCGGATCAGGTGCGGGTGTACACCTTTTGTCGCACTCGACTGCCCCAGTGCGACAACTGAGTTCCCAGACGCACCATTAATGAGCATTAGTGGTGGACGTTCCAGCAACTTGATCAAACGTTAACGATCAGCGAGTTTCAAATCCATTACGCCGGAGCGAAGGTTCATTAGCTTCTGCCTAATGGGCGATCACTTTTATCGGTGAGTTGCCAATGGTGCGACAAATAGCCCCACGGGGGTGGCGTGTCTGCGCCCCTAGTTGCTCATTTAAAGGACAATGAGATTCCCTTAGGTTCTTTTTGTGGATAGCGACGATTTGTCCCGTAACCCGATTCGGGCACCGAAAATTGTTCAGGAATTTTTCCACCGGTGACGTTATGGCGCACCTGGCACCCGCCAAAACAGCCTGATGGGCGTCTGCGGACCATTGTTTCGATGTCCGCCCTACCGCTGAACAGCAGAAGACGATCAGCAGAAGCTGTGCGGTAAATCACGTCCGCGAGGCAGCTGTGTCAACGCGGAACCGTCACGATGGCGGCAGCCCTTTGGCGTGGGGGTGCAGCTGGCTTCGCGATGGGGGAGGCCAAAAGAGCTGATGTACCCCGACATCGGATTTCGACGCGATAGCTGCGGGCAGAAGTTTTCAGCCAAATAGCAACCCAATGCGTCAGTTTCGGGTTACTAAACCCAAGGCGTTCAGCCCGCGCAGTTAAGAAGCGGTCTTGGACGTTCGGGATTCCAAGACGCCGTGGATGATTTCCAAAACCGCCTGCAGCACTTCATCGCTGGACAGACAGTCGGTATTCACCACGATCGCGTCATCCGCCGCACGCAGCCGTCCAACGTCACGCGTGGTGTCTTCCAGGTCGCGTCTATTCTGGGCGTCCAGGATTTCGTCGATCGAAAGATTCACGCCCGTTTCGGACAATTGCAACTGACGGCGACGGGCGCGGGTCTGCGGTGACGCGGTCAGAAACACCTTGCATTCCGCGTCAGGGAAAACTTCGGCGCCTTGATCGCGTCCCTCGGTGACGATGTCTTTGCCCTCGGCGACCTGTCGTTGCATTTCCGACAGCCTGGTCCGCAGCGGCAAAAGATCGGCGATCCGACCGATGGCGGCGCTGACTTCCGGTTGCCGGATCTCCTCCGAAACGTCTTCGCCGTTAAGAAAAATGCGTTGGTCGTCCCAACGCAATTCCAAGCAACCAGCGAATTGTTCCAGAGCATCGACGTCATCGAAGTCGATGCCGGCCCGAAGGCACCCCAGCGTCACGGCACGATACATCGCCCCGGTGTCAAGAAATTCGAACGCCAGCCGGTCAGCGACTTGGCGAGCGATACTGCTTTTCCCCGCGCCGGCGGGGCCATCGATGGTGACGATCACGTAGCGATTGTTCGCGTTTGAAGTCCAGAAATCAGTCCAACAAAGTATAGCCGTGACTTCGGATCATTCCACCGTTTGTGGGCATCCAGGCCACGGCGAACGAGACGTTTTCGACGCCTAGGGTTTCCCAGCCGGTTCAACAGCATCGGGTTGTCCAGCTTGCCCAGACGCGCCCGCGCCGATGTCCCCCTGGTTCACGATGCGGCCGACTCGCTCATTCAGATCGTCTAACAGCGAATCTGTCACCTTTGCGTCCACACTGTCACCGCGATATCGCATGGCATAGAACAACCGCGTCAGTGCCGCGAAGGGTTCTCCGGCGGGAAAACGTGACCGCGAAGTCTTCGCAGAAATTTCTGTGGACAGTTCGGCGGGGGTCTGCGCCGTGTGTCGATGGACGCCCAAACGCTGCAGCTGATCGACGGCATCGGCATAAAACGCCAGCGTGGGGCGTGCCGCAGCGGTTTCGGCAAGGTCGCCGCGATCGCGTCCCAACAGTGCGGGAAGCTTCAGCCGCAGCAACACGATCACCATCACCGACATGCCGATCGTCGCGAGCGCGGCGGGCAATGAGAATCGATTGCCTTTGGCCAACGAACCACCGCCCAGTTCACCGGCCCGAGCCCGAGCCAAACTGGCCTGCAATCGCTGGATCATTTGGGTGTACGCATCGCTCATCGGCGTCGATCCCGCGGTAGCCGACAGCACGCGGTCTTGGCGTCCCCCGTCCATGTCCACCACGTAGTCGTCCCACAGGTTTTGCGCGATGTCCAGCACTTGGTTCACCCCACCGCTGCGATCCGGTGTGATTCCGCCGCCCGAACCGCCCGGCGTCGGATCCAAACGCACCCAGTAGTATTCCGACGGTCGCTGTCCGGCCAGATTCGCCGTCGGTGGCAATTCGTCCTTGTGCAACAGGGCTTCGACCCAAGCATGGGCATGCAACTGTCGCGCAACGTAGTAGTCCCCCAATTCGTTGTATTCGTCGGTGCAGTAGCCGACGACCATCCGCGCTGGGATGCCTTCGCTTCGCAGTATCATGATCAGACCGGATGCGAAAAACTGGCAATGACCGCGTCGATCAACCTTCAAGAACTGTTCGATCGGGTCGACGCCTTCCAAGATGTCGGCGCTGAGGTCCAAGGTGTATTCGAAGTCGTTTTTGGCGGAGAACAGATTTTCGGCCGCCTTGACGAAGTCGAAAGTGCTTCCACGATCGGCCGCCATGTCCCGTCGAATCATCTTCGCCAACCGCCCGGCCGTTGGGATGTTTTCCCGACTCCATTCGGTGCACAGTTCGAGATACTTTTCCCAGTCCTCTTCCGTCTTGTAACGAAGGTTTCGGATTTCCAACCGCTGTTCTAATTGGGCGTCGTCTTCGGTATCGAAATCCAACAAGTCTTCATCGTTGGCAAGTCTGGTTTCATCTTGGTGCGTGCGTCCCCATGGGTCGTCGCTGGTCCAGGGTGAGATGAATTCCGACTGGTTTCCCAGATAGAACGCGTTGGTCGTGTATCGAATGCGATAGCGTGGATAGCCGCCCGAGGATCGTTTGGGCCGAGACAATTCATAGCTTGCCGGTTTGTGTTGGATCCGTCCCGGACCTGCGACCTCGAAATAGGGAACGATCCCGAACAGCGACTGGGACTTGGTGGCTTCGTGGTTGACGGTGACCGCCACCGAGTCGAACAGGGCGCGGTCTTTGGCGGGGATCCCCTCGTATTCGACGGGCGTGGGCGCGAAACGACTTAGAATTCCCGCATTGCGTGATCGCCACTGGCCGTGGGAAAGCTCGCTGGTCAAATCCACGCTGTACGTCTCCAACGCCCGGCCACGCAGGTACATCGGCCCGGTGATCTTGTACAGTTTTCCCGTCCGCCGATCTTGCATGCGCACGCGCAGCGCCGTTTCACCGCTTTGCAGCAACTTACCGACTTGCATCAAGTCGACTTCATCGTTGAAGCCCACCAATGCGGACCCGGCACTGCCCATCGTCGACGCGTCGGTCATTCGCGGCAACGCGTAGAAAAAGATCGCGGCAATCAACCACACCGCCGGCGTGATGGTCATGCCGATGACCCAAAACGTCCGGCGTCCGGCCAAGGCCAGCGACTGGTTCGATTCCGGTGTGCCGGTCAAGATCCATGCTTCATCCAGATCAATCTCCGGTTCATCGTCTTGGAACATTTCGTCGCTGGGCGGAACCGTGATTCGACCTTGCGCGTCCAACGCACTGTGGAACGTTTGGTCGATCGCCAAGGAATCATCGCCTTCGGTTGCCGCACTGGCGGTGGACAACAGGCTTAAACCAAAGACACCGACCAAACCAATGGGAATCAGAGCAGCGCCGAACTGCAGGGCATCGTTGAACACCGCCGCAACGATCAGTTGCAACAAACAAAAGACGACGATCTGTTCATAGATCCGCTGGGTCTTACGCTGCAGCATCAAGACCGCTTGTACCGACACCAACAAATAGGCGACCGCCTCGATCTGTTTGCTGCCTGGGCCGCCCAAGTCGCTGAAATCGCTGACACAATAAAGTCCGGCGATGCCCATCGCGGTGTACGCCAGCGGCGCGGGCATGGAAAACAAGCGGAAGCGATCGACGAACAGATAGCCGAAAATTGAGAATACGGCGGCGGTCGTGGCCAGGCCTTCCAAATTGTCGCCACGCATCGCCAGTCCGCCCAAGCACGACAACACGGCAAAGGACAACTGGGTGCGATTGATCAGCCGACGCTGGGGTTTGGTGGGGTTGGCAACGACAACCGACCCGTTGGCTTCGCCGACCGTCTGTCCGTTGGCCATCACGCTTCGTCCTTTCGCAGCCCGACCGACGCGGCGGCGTCCGTGTCCAAAAACTGCTTGGCGGTTTGACCGGAACGCGCAGTTCCCGGCGATGGTTGGCTGTTCGATTCGGGGCTGACGATCATGCCGCCGACGGTATCGGTCGTCACGTCCAACCAGCGGATTCGCCCGCGTCGTGCCCACATCGTCAAAATGTCACGCAGTTCTGGATCCCCGTTCATCGCGTCTTCCTGGGATCGCGGGCTGGCCACGATCAAATCTTGGGGCAATCCCACCGCTTCGACGGCGTGGTCCAGTGTTTGTTTGATCGGTGGTTTGGCCGACGGTTGAATCCGAGCCAGGGTTTGAAACAACCTTCGCCGTGCTTCGAACGATGTGCCCGCAATCATCGCGCGACTGCTGACGCCGGCCGAAGCGAAAACGACACGGTTGCCAGGCTGGGATGCCAAGTCGACCAACAACGTGGCCGCCAAACTGATCGCCGTTTCCACATCGTCGCCCGTCCGGATGCGTCCGGACCAATTGGCTCCAGACGATTTCGAACTGGATGGCGATCCCGACAAGACGCTTGGCATGGCTTGGTCCGGTGCGTACCAAGCGTCCAACAGTAAACAAACGTCATAACGTCGTTGCTGTTCGAACTGACGCACCGCCAAGTCGCCCAGCCGCGCGGTGGTGCGCCAGTGGATCCACTTTGGATTGTCACCGGGATGGTATTCGCGCAGCCCAAAAAAGTCGCCTTCGTCATTGCCGCCGCGATGCGCGCCGACCGTCGCGCCGCCGGTCCGCTGCAGTAGGACGTTTTTCCATCCCCGACGCAAACGCAATAACCGCGGATACACGTCAAGCACTTGGCCTAGGTCCGACTGGGCTTCGGCTTTCATCAGGGAAAACGGAAAGGTCGTGGACACCGTGACCGGCCCGAATCGATACGATCCTCGGTCGGCGATCCGGCAGATGTACGACGGTGTCACGGTTTGACGCCCGCCGACGACTCCGATCCCGCTGACCGCTTTGGCGCGTTGTTCCGGACCCGCCGTGCCGCCGCCCAATACTTTCAACCATCGACCACTGTTCCGTTGATCGTCCAGAACGATTTGGTCGGTGATTCGCAACAT
The DNA here is from genome assembly GCF_012290005.1 of Crateriforma spongiae. Taxonomy (NCBI): domain Bacteria; kingdom Pseudomonadati; phylum Planctomycetota; class Planctomycetia; order Pirellulales; family Pirellulaceae; genus Crateriforma; species Crateriforma spongiae. The sequence goes on along the minus strand of NZ_JAAXMS010000011.1, from coordinate 140,966 downwards.
CCACAGTGGCAAGAATCGATTGTGATTGGTCAATCGGAACCGGACACGGAACGGTGTACCGGCAAAGGCCTCGCTGGGCAAACGTCGGCGGATGTCCACTGATTCTGCCGCTCGAGTGCACCATCGCCACTGCGTGATCAACGCCCCGACCATGATGGCCGCCAAGACCAACAACAGATTCAGCCCGCGGATCGCGCCGCCCAGCATGGCAAAGGCGATGACGAATCCAAAGTGCCAACCCAGTCGTGTCAAACGGGTGCGTCGAATCATGTTTTCGGGGTGACCAAATCAAATAGGTCAAGCGCCGTCCGGTCGATCAAACCGGGACCGGCACCTGTTGCACCAAATCGGCGACCTGTTGTTCGACATAATGTCGATCGGCGCCTTGGAAAATGCCTTCGGGCAACACACGGTGCGACAGCGCGGCGACGGCCAGTTGTTTGATGTCGTCGGGCGTCACATAGTCGCGGCTTTCGGTAATCGCCCGAGCCTGGCATCCGCGGTAAAAACTGAGCGCGCCCCGGGTGCTGACGCCGACTTGGAAAGCGTCGTGTTGCCGTGTCGCTTCGACGATGTCCAGCAAGTATTCGACCAACGAATCGTCAAATTTCACCTCGCGGACCGCCATTTGGGCGTGCCGCACCGATTCGACGTTGACGACGGGCTGCAATTGATCGACTGGTTCACCGGTGCGGTGCGTCGACATGACCTGACGTTCCATTTCACGCCCCGGATACCCCACGCTGGTCCGCAACAAGAACCGGTCCAATTGGCTTTCGGGCAACGCGTAGGTGCCTTCGAATTCGAAGGGGTTTTGCGTGGCGATGACAATGAACGGGCTGGGCAACGGATGAGACTTTCCGTCCACGCTGACGCGTGCATCGCTCATCGCTTCCAGCAACGCGGACTGCGTTCGGGGCGGGGCGCGGTTGATTTCGTCGGCCAACACGACGTTGGCAAACACCGGACCAGGGCTGAATTCGAACTCGTGTCGATCCGTCCGATAGATCATGCTGCCGGTGATATCGGCGGGCAACAAATCCGGTGTGAATTGCAATCGGGCAAAGCTGCCTTCGATGGACTGGGCTAACGCTTTGGCGGCCAACGTTTTTCCGACGCCGGGAACGTCTTCCAGCAAGACGTGTTCGCCGGCGATCAGCGACAGGACCAGCATTTGGACCACGTCGGGTTTGCCCAGCAAGACCTTTTCGATGTTGGCCGATAACAGCCGTGAGGTTTCAAACGCGGGGTCGTACATAGAAAAGCTGGGTTCAAGATCCGTTCATTGCGTCGCCGCCATTCTATCGGATGGTAACGACGCAAGGTGGCCCGTGGGGATCATTGCGCCTCGGATCACGCGTTTTGGCATCAAGCGTTTTCGCTAAGTGCCGCTTGGATCTCCGCGACCGCTGCGTCCAACGCTTCGGGCAACTTGCTGGCGTCTTTCCCGCCGGCCTGTGCCATGTCGGGACGCCCGCCACCGCCACCACCGAGGGCTTTGGCGGCATTGCCCACCCATTTGCCCGCGTTTAGCCCGCGTTTGACCAAGTCATTGCTAAGCCCACCGACCAACAAGACCTTTTCGCCCTGGCGCGCGGCCAACAAGACCGCCGACGCGCTGTCGGACTTCTTGCGAATCTGGTCGATCCAGCCCCGCATGATGTTCGGGTTGGCTCCCGGCGTTTCGGCCACCACGATCAGACAGTCACCGACCGTTTGGCCCGAACTGATCAAATCGTCCGCGGACAATTTGCCGCCTGCGGTCATTTTTTGCAGTTCGTCCAACAGATCCGATCGATCACCCAGCAACGCCTTCAATCGATCCGGCACGTCTGATGTGGCGACGTTCAACAACCGCGCCGTGTCACGCAAAATTGTTTTGGCCGATTCGTATTCCAGGGTTCCCGGATCCGCATTTCCGACGATCGACTCGGCGTGTTCGGTGGCCACGCCGCTGTGCAGTTCCTTTTTGATACCGCGGACATCGTTGGCCAATTCTGTCGCCGCTTTGACCAGATTCTTTTGGCTGCATCCCAGGATCTCCGCAGCCTTGCGAGTCGTTTCGATGGTCGATTCGATGTGCGATTTCGCTCGAGGCCCCGTCAATGCAACGATACGTCGGGTGCCCGACGAAACGCTTTCTTCGCTGACCAATTCGAACGCTTCGACATCGCCCGTGGACGTCAGGTGAGTTCCCCCGCAAAGTTCTTTGCTGAATTCCCCCATCGAAACCATGCGGACGGGGTCGGGGTATTTTTCACCGAACAACATCATCGCGCCGGCTTTGCGTGCATCGGCCAAGGCGACCGTTTGCCAGTGGATCGGGTCCTTGGCTTGGACTCGATCGATGACATCGGTGCGAATCGCCGCCAGCTTGTCTTCGTCCAAGGCCTCCTGATTGCTGAAATCGAATCGCAACACGTCCGCTTCGACCTTGCTGCCCTGCTGTTGGGCGTGCGCGCCGACGTTTTTCTGCAATGCGTAATGCAAGATATGGGTCGCGCTGTGGGCCCGCTGCAACGCTTGACGGTTGTCCTGGTCGACGATCGCTTGGCAAGCGTCGCTTTCGGATACCTGTCCTTTGACCAAGCATCCGTGGTGAACGACCAAGTCGCCGTGTTTCTGTGTGTCGGTGACATTGAATTCGAAACCATCGCCACGGATCACGCCGACGTCGCCGACTTGTCCGCCGGATTCACCATAAAACGGTGTTCGATCCAAGACCAACCGCATCGGTTGATCGGGATCGGCCGAAGCCGATTTCACCAACGTCGATTCGTCCGAATCGTCCTCGGTGCCGTCGCCGATGATGATGCCCTTGATCGTGGCGTCGGCGGTCGTGGCGTCGTAACCCAAAAACTCGGTATGGCGCAGCGATTCCTTCAACGTTTCCAGCGGACCGGTTTGGAACAGTTTGAATTGATCGCCGCCGCTGATTTCGGCGTGACGCTGCATCGCTTCGGTGTAGCCGTTCCAATCGAACGTGAAGCTCTTTTCGGCGCCCATTTGTTGCAACAGTTCCGGCGGCACGCCGTAGCTGGTGTAAAGGTCGGCCGCCTGGTCACCATCGATCATCCCGGTGCCGGATTTTTCCATGTCGCCAAAGATGCGATCGATCCGCTGTAGCCCCGCGTCGATGGTCGCAAAGAATCGCTCTTCTTCGCCGCGAATGACGCCCTGAACCCGCTGGACCGTTTCGGTCAATTCCGGGTACGCGGGTTTCATCGCATCGGCCACCGCGTCGACGATCTGATACAGGAACGGGTCGCGCAATCCCATCTGGTGTCCGTCCAACACCGCGCGTCGGATCAACCGTCGGATGACGTACTTGGCCCCATTGGCACCGGGGTACACGTTTTCGTGAACGGCAAAGGTGGCCGCGCGGACGTGATCGGTGATGCGGCGTAACCGTCGGCCGTTGTCGCTGTCGTAAGCGTAGGGGACCGACGTTACTTCCGCGGCCGCTTGGACGATTGGCATCAGGATGTCGATGTGATAATTCGTCGGGACCTTTTGCAGAACACTGGCGGTTCGCTCCAATCCCATCCCGGTGTCGATGTTCTTGCTGGGCAGCGGCCGCAAATTATCCGGCGGATCACCGACGCGATTGAACTGGGTGAACACCAGATTCCAGATCTCCACGTCGCTGCCGTCGTCCAGCACGTAATAGATTTCGCTGCACGGACCACAAACACCATCGGGCCCCTGGCTGGGTGCCGACGCGGGCCAGAAGTTCTCGTCTTCCTCCATCCGTGCGATCCGCGACGTGGGCAGACCGATTCCTTCGTGCCAGATCTTGGCCGCTTCGTCATCGTCCTTGTAAACGGTGACCGACAGCCGGCCCGGATCCAGCCCCAGCCATTTCTTGTCGGTCAGAAATTCCCAAGCCCAGCGAATGGTGTCTTCTTTGAAGTAGTCGCCGAAGCTGAAGTTGCCCAGCATTTCAAAGAACGTGTGGTGGTACGCGGTCCGTCCGACGTTGTCGATGTCGCCGGTGCGCAGGCACTTTTGGCACGTCGTCGCGCGGGTGAAATCCAGCGTGACTTTGCCCAAAAAGTGGTCTTTGAATTGGTTCATTCCGGCGGGAGTGAACAGCACCGAGGGGTCCCAGGTGGGGACCAGCACGTCGCTGGGACGGCGGACACAGCCTTTGGTTTCAAAAAAGGCCAAGTACTTTTCACGTAGCTCGTCGGTTTTCATCGGTCGCGGCGTGGGGCGAATGCGGTGGCAATTTCTGGCGACGGTGATTCGGCCCGATTCCGAACGTTTGATCAGGGACCAGCGTGGTGGCGGGCCGGTGCGCACCGTCGACAGCGTCTGTTTGGCCCAGAAGCATATCGCAGGAACCGATTCTGCCGAAGACCATCAGACGCCGGTTCTGGCCCGATCCGCCCGCGCGACCGCGGTCACCGAACGCGTCGCCGCGGTCGCAATGGCGACCGCCTATTTCCAGCGCCGCTTGCCGAACCGCTTCTCCTGCTGGGCGCGCGGCACGCTGACCACACCGTCGGCCGGCAACGACTCGTTCCACTGCAGCAACTGATCCTTCAGCCGCTTGGTGATCTGGGGACGTTTGTCGGCCATGTTTTTCGTTTCCCCGATGTCGTTGGCCAAGTCGTACAGCTCCACCGCCGAACCATCGATGTTGCACAACAGTTTCCAATTCTTGTCGCGGATGGCCAAATCCGGATACGGCTGTTGGCGGTTGCCCGGATGGTCCGGCGGCCGACGCCACATCAGCGGCGTGTTCCGTTGGGCCTGGTTGTACCCCAGCAACGCCGACAGCAAATCTTCGCCATCGGGTTGGTAACTTTCCGGGGCTGAAACGCCGGTGGCCTGCAGAATCGACGGCACCAGATCCACCGCCGAAGCGATCGTCGTTTCGTTGACCGTCCCCGCCGCCTCGGGACGAATCAGCCCCGGCCCCCAGACGATCAGAGGGCTGCGGATGCCGCCCTCGTAAAGCTTGCCTTTGAAGCCACGCAGTGGGCCACCCGAGCCCGCGCCGGGTTCATGGCCGTTGTCGCTGGCGACAAAGATCAACGTATTCTTGGCAAGTTTGGGATCGTTGCGGACACGATCAAACAACATGCCCAACTGTTCGTCCATGGTTTTCAAAACAGACAGATACAGCGTGCGTTTCTGTTGGTCGCCGCGACGCCCGGCCGGTGGGAAGTAAGGGGAGTGCACGTCATCGGGCCAAACGTTGACGTAAAACGGTGGTGTTTCATCGCCCTGAGACACTTCGCGAACGAAGTCCAACGTCTCGGCGACAAAACGGGACGTGATCACGCTGCGGTCTTCCCACATGATGGGCCCCTTGCCCAGTTTATCGCTGCCCAAGGCATGCGGCTTGGGCGGCTTTCCGTCGTAGGCGTCTTTCAATGGCAAGACGCGTGGGCCCAATCCTTCGAAGTTTGTCAGCGACCGAACGAAACCGTATTTCGAAATCATGGGCGCATCGCCGACATCGCGCTGGCCGCCCATATGCCACTTGCCAAAGTGACCGCACGCGTAGCCCGCTTGTTGAAGCAATCGAGGCAACGTGACGGCTTCTTCGTCCAGCCAATCGGCAACGCCCCGCTCGGCGTTCAATTCGCGCGACGCCAGGTACGACGTGATGCGATGCCGTGCGGGGTAATGTCCGGTGGTCAATGCGGTCCGCGAGGGCGAACAGATGGGCGAATTGACATAGAAATTCGTCAGCCGAATGCCTTCGGAAGCCAACCGGTCGATGTTCGGCGTTTGACCTTCGATACCGCCGAAGCAGGACAAGTCGGCCCAGCCCATGTCGTCGATGAAGACCATGATCACGTTGGGCGGCTGGCCGGAGGGCGGCAACAGTTTGGCCAGTCCGACGGACTCCGGCTGGTCGCCCTGGTCGGTCATCCACTGGTCCAACCGAGTGCTGAGCCGAGCCAGCTGGCTGTGATATTCCGGATCGCGTGCCAGGTTCAATAACTCCAGCGGGTCTTCCTGCAAGTCGTACAGCTCCTCCGATGCACGCTGTTGGTACCGTCGAACCACGTTGGCGGCGTCGGTGTCATCGCCGGCTTTTGCTTCCCAGCTTGGCCAATACCCAGTGTCGCTTGGCCTTTTGTCGATGTGAGTACCGAACTGGAACTGTGGATACAGATTGCGGATGTACTTGTACCGGTTCCCGGTCACCGCACGCGCCGGATAGACGTTCATGTTGCCGTCGCCGCTGTGCGTGGTCAGGATCACGTCGCGATGCGTGTCGGCTTGCCCGGTCAAGACCGGCATGATCGACCGACCATCCAGCTTCACCGGTGCCGCCGCGTCGGGATCGCCGCCGGCGGCCGCGACCATCGTCGGCAACAAATCGACCCAACTGACCATCGCGTCGGTGCGGACACCGCCTTGGATCTTTCTGGGCCAAGAAACGATCAACGGTGTTCGGATGCCTTCTTCGTAAAGGTTCCATTTGGCGAATGGCCACTGGGCACCGTGATCGCTGGTGTGAATGAACAACGTGCCTTTGCCCAGCACGTCCATGGTCGCGTCATAGACGGCGCCCAATTCGTTGTCCATCGTCTGAACGGCTTGCAGGTAACGCTGGCGTGCTTCCCGCGTTTCTTTGGTGTTCACGTGATGCGGGGGAACACGGACGTCATCGATCGAAAACGCATCGCCCTCGGGCCACGGGACGTGCGGCCAATTGGTGCCCACGAACAAGCACAACGGCTGGTCGCTTTGGCGGGCCCGCAGCCATTTCACCGCTTCATCAACACACTGGTCTTCGTGGTAGTTGAAAAACTTTGCCACGTCGAAACCGTATTCGGGGGTCTGGCGATAGTGGCCGACTTTGCCAAAGGCGGCGACCTCATAACCAAGCTCTTGCAAGTACGCCGGCAGCTTCTTCAAGTCCGCCGCCGGTCGCGCGTGGTTGCGTTCCGCCCCGTTGCGCGCGGGGGAAATCCCGGTCAACAAGGCGGCGCGGCTGGGGGCACACGAAGGCGACGCGACATAGGCCCGATCGAATGTCATCCCGACGTCGGCCAAACGCTGCATGTTGGGCGTTCGGATCTCGGTGCTGCCGTAGACCGAACTGTCGGTGACCGTGTGGTCATCGGAAAGGAAGACGACGATGTCGGTTGGCCGTGTGCTTGCCTCCCGTGGTGTCTCGGGCGTGTCCGGCCTGCCATCATCGGCCCGCAGGTCGACCGCGACCGTACAGAAAACAATCGCCGACGCGACACCGATCCTTGCGATCAGGTTCGCGGAAAAAAGTCGATCGCAAAACGAAAACACACGATTCGCCGTTTGGGACGGCCAGCGGTTTCGAAAGAACATGGTGGGATGTGGGATGTGGGTTGGTTGGGAACGTGAACACCGTCAATGACGCATTACGTACCAAGAGTCGCAGACTTCGACAAAAGATTTGCGAAAGCCGTCATCAGTGTAGAAACCCGCACGAAAACGTGCATCCAATCACGCCAGAAATCGGACGGCACTTGCGACGGCCTTGCCCAGCAGCGATAATTGAGTTGTCGGGTCGCGGTAACGCGCCGCGACGGACAACTTCCGAACGATCTTCGGTTCCGCTCTGGTTGGCACCTGGAACCGTTGTCGTCAAACCTAAAACGTAAAGGAGGTGATCAAGTGGATTATTGCTGTACTAGCCAACGGGGTGGTAACCCGTAGCGATGCCGGCGGGCTGATGCCGCGGCACAGCCACCCCACTCGCGATCATCTGCTTCGACTTTGATAAGTCTGGCTGATCAACTGCGAGACAAGCCCGTTTGTTGAGATTTTACCTTGGTCTCGACAAGCGGGTTTTTTTATGGACTGACCCCACTCGCCTTCGCAACGCGTGTTCCCTTCTGCTCATCAGCATCCATGACGGATTTTCTGCCGATCGCCCGCCACGCATTGTCGATGGCACTGTTTTGGGGGATCCCGATCGTTGCCGCGGTCGGGCTGATTGCATACTTCGGATTAGCACGATTGATCGCGTCCAAGTTGCTCGGACGTCGCGTCCTACGATGCACCGAAGAAGAACGTCCCGCCGATCGTGGTTTTGAGCAGACCGCGTTTGAGATTCAGGTTCCTCCGTTTGACGCGGCCGACGGTGACACCGAAACGCCGAAGTGTCGCTTGGACGGTTGGCTGATTCGGCCGCCCGATGCCGGTCCTGACGACCGACCGCCGTGTGTCTTGATGGTGCACGGATTCAGCAGCCACAAGAATTGTTTGTGGACGTTTCCCGATGATCCCGACTATCGCGCATCCTTGTTGCACCAAGGTGCCGATTCGCTGTGTCGTGCCGGATTCGCCGTTGCCGCGATCGACCTGCGGAACCACGGTCAAAGCGACGAAAACGGTCCGGTCACGTTGGGAATCCGTGAATCGTACGATGTCTTGGCGACGCTGCGATACTTGAGAGCCAATGCGGACCGATTCGGGATCGACGGCAGCCACTTGGGTTTGCGCGGCGAAAGCATGGGCGGGGTGACCAGCCTGATCGCGGCCTCCAGAGACGACAGCGGGTTGATCGCAGCGGTGTGGTGCGATTCGACCTTCGCCGATGGTCACCGAGTGGTCGGCGATTTTTTGAACTATGCCAACGTCTGGCGTGGCTTCGCGCCGGCGACGCGACTGTGGCTGAAAACGCTGACCGGGCTGGACGTCAATGACGCCAGCCCGGTTCGTTATGTCGAAAAGATTCGCTGTCCGGTGATGCTGGTTCACAGCACGGGCGACACGATGGTTCCGATCGAACACTTTGACCAGTTAGCTTCGGCCGCCTGGGTAAACCCACCGGAAACTTGGCGTTTGGCGGGCCACCGTCACAACCGTTTATGGAAAGAACCCGATTACCACCAGCGGCAAATCGAGTTCTTTCGGCAACATCTGGGGGCCTGATCGATCGTCGATCCGATGTTTGGCCGCGTCGACAGCGTCAAGTCGTCCGTTTACTGGACGACTGCTGATTCCAATTTGGCGGGAACCGGATTCACTTCGATCGGTGCAAAGTAGTCCATCGCGGTGTCCTCGGTTTCCCCTGACTGATCGTCTTGGGCGGCTTGCGGTTTGCCGGCCGCGACGTGCAATTCGGGGAACCCACCAGCGGCCCATTCTTCGTTGACCACCATGCGGATGGTTCCGTCTTCCGACATGGCCGGCAGTCCGACTTGTTCCGGCGGCGTGTTTTCGCTCAGGTGCAGTTGCTTGCAGCGCAAACGGTGGATCTTGCGATAACACGACTTGCAGACCGTGACGACCGACCAGTCATAAGTGCAGACCTTTTTGGTGTGCGTCTCGGTCACCAATTTGCGAACGGTTCGAATGCGACCACATGGTTTCAGCGGACCGCATTCCCACCAAAACCGGACCGGCGGAATGCAGATGTCTTCGCATTCGACATCACGGCATTCCACATCAACTTCTTCGGTATCCACGGTGACGTGGCACCGCTTGGCTTGGCAGACACAGCAGGTTCCGCATCCTGCCAGTGCGGTGTTGGATAACAATGACGCGGTGGCGACACTGATCAGAAAGGCGACTTTTGAAAACAGGCGTTGAATATTCATGACACTTTCCATTGATTTTGCGATTCAGATTCGGTGGGAAGGCTCCGGTGGATCTGTCCCGGTCCGACGCGATGGCCGGACCCAAGTGATGCACCGGAGCGATGGATCGATGCGATGCGTGTGACGATTAGAAGTCGACCATGTACCGCATCCCCCAGATCATGAAATCGCCGCCGTCGAACGGTGCCGCTGCGGCGTTGTCTTCGATGTTGCCCCAAATCAGGTTGGTCTGGACTTTGCTGTACGCGGTCCAGTGCCAGTTGAAGCCAAGCGTTGCCATGTCGGCGACACCGCCTTGGATGTTGCTGTCGCTCAGGTCCAAGTGGTCGTAACGGGCGGCAACCTGGAAAGCACCCAGTCCCCAACCGCATCCGCCGCGGCAACGATCCACCAGGAAGAAGTTTTCAAACGGCTTGACCCGGTCCAGCACACCGTTGGATCGCTTGTACGGGTTGAATTCACCGGTCAGGAAGTACGACACATAGACGTAGCCGCCGTGGAAAAACAGATCGTCGTCGATGGCGACGTTGTCACGCTGCATCGGCGTCAAGAAGTATTCCCCGGTGATCTGAAGCGAACCGACGTTGAAGATGGATTCGAACGCGACCACTTCGTACCAGTCGGCACCTTCGATGCGTCCGGTGTTCAGCCAACGCTGGGAACTGCGGGCCAGCGGGCGGGTACGGAATCGTCCTTCGTTGTTGTTGTCGTCCAAGTCCGTTTCGCCGTCGCCGTCCGGCTTGGCGACCGCACCGGCCAACCCCAAGTGCCAGTAACCTCGACCGCCGCTGGTTTCGTCATACCATGGCGACGCCCAAATACGAGCGTAACCGCCCATCTGCAACGCATCACCGATGAAACGCCCGGATGTGTTGATGTTTTCCAGGTTGTAGATGCCGTAAGCCCAACCGATGGATTCTTCATCGTTGTGACCGTACATCGCCAAACCGAACCGACGGGCGTCTTCATTGAATGATTCGACGGCCAGAGGACGTTCAGCGAAAACGTTGAAACGGCTACTGTTCAAGTGGTCCAAGCCCAACGGACGCTTTTGGTTGCCCAGGATCAGCCGATTGTTGCCTGGCAATGCGGCCCAACCGATATAGGCATCTTTGATTTCCGGCGTGCTGGGGCGGTTGAAGTCAATCTGCATCCGCCAGAACATGTCGCCGGGCACATCGCCCTTCATTTCCATACGCAATCGGCGGAACGTCCAGCGGTCTTCCGGGTCATGATTCGGGTCACCGTTTTCGATGATGTTGATTCCCGGATCCGTCTCCGCAAAGTTCCAGTTGTCAATGTGGACTCGGCCGTTGATGCTGGTCGACGGCTTCTTCTTGGCCGCGGCTGCTTTTTTATCCAGACCTTCTTGGAAGTCGTCCCAATCGCTTTGCAGAGCTTCCAATTTCTCGGTCAGCTCTTCGATGGTCGCTGCCGTTTCGTCTGCCGCGGCTTCATTCTCCGGTGCATCGAACAGTTCGGGCGATTCGCCCTCCCCGTCGGCCTCGATCAGCGAAGGTTCATCGGCGCGCGGCGCGAAATCGCTGTGCGGTTGTCCCGTTTCGACATCGGACAACACGGGTTGGGCCAGCACGAACTGATCGGCTGACAACGTTGGGGCAAAGCCCAGAATACCTGCCAGCGCAGACGCCAAGGCTGACGCCTTTAGTGAATGATTCATCCTTGAATCCATGATTGCAACGACGTGACTGAATCAACAATCACAATGCACCCGAAGGGCCGTGACCGTTCCGCTTTGTGTTTGAAAAGCCCTCCTGGCCGACAAACACCTGTCTTCGCCGGTTCCATCGCCACAGACGTGGGAACCCGCCTGTTGACAATCTTCGGACCAGACCGACATTTCAAGAAACGGGAACGTTGGGGACTTGATCAATCTTCATATACCTGCGTCCATCGACGCAAATAACCCGTACGATCCGTTCGTGGGGACACAGACGGTCCGCTTGTTAAGACCGATCATTCGCGTGAGCGCAAACGACAAAAGTTGACAATGTCGTTCAAGTTTCAGCGTCACGCCGCTGTGCGACGCGTAGTTTTGCGCTCCGGCTGCGCGGGTTGTGCTGGATTTCCTGGTCGGTCGGGCGCAAGGGTTTCTTTGTCAACACTTCCAAGCGGTCTTCCTGGCGAAACGCGTTCTTGACGATCCGGTCTTCCAGGGAATGAAAGCTGAGCACCAAGATTCGTCCGCCAGGGGCCAGCCAATCCGTGACCTGTTGCATGGTGCGCGTCAGGATGTCCAGTTCCTGATTGACCGCGATCCGCAGCGCCTGAAACGTTCGTGTGGCGGGATGGATGTCGTGATTCTTGGACCGTGGAACGCATCGCCGGCAAATGTCCACCATTTCCGATACCGTGCGAACGGGGCGTTTGGACCTGGCCCGAGCGATGATTTCACGGGCGATGCGGCGGCTGTAACGTTCTTCGCCGAACTGATAGATCGCGTCGGCAATCGCCTTTTCATCGTGACGCAGCAGCCATTGATGCGCGGGGATCCCGCTTTCCGGATCAAAACGCAAATCCAGTTCCCCGTCGCTGTTGAAGCTGAACCCACGATCTCGATCGGCCAGCTGATCACTGGACAAACCCAGGTCCAAGATGATCGCATCCGCGTCCCGAAATCCTGCTGAATCCAACGCGATGGGAGTCGATTCATAGCTTCCCAGATACAGATCAATTCTGGGGTCCAGCGGAATCGATTCGGCACGCTGTGAAACCGCAGGGTCACGATCCAGCGCCACGATCGAAAGCGAATTCCAAGACACGTCAGGCGTGTTGTCACAACAGTCGTCAAAACGCTGCAGGATCAATCGACTGTGCCCTCCACCGCCAAAGGTGCCGTCGACGACCACACGCGGATGGATTTCACAAGCGTATTGCACGATCTCGTCGGGCATCACCGACAGATGGATCGATTGCGCGGTGTTCGGCTGCGGTTCCGATTCAGACGATGTCACGCTTTGGGTTCGTCGCAATGAAGGGCCGATTCCATTTGTTGCCGAACGGTCTTCAGATGCTGAAGATCGCCACCGCCGACTTCCGCTGCCAGCCAGCCGCTGTATCCGATTTCCCGCAGTGCCGCACGAACATCATCCCACGGCAAATCACCTTCGGTGATCGCGGTGAACTTGTCTTCGCTGCGCGAAAAACCTTTGATGTCCAGCTTCATCACTCGGTGGCCCAGCGTCCGAATCCAATCACCGGGTTGGCCGTACTTCCAGTGATTGCCAATATCGAATTGCATTCCGACCAAGGGCGAATCAAACCGGTCGACAAAGTCCGCCATGGCATCAGCGGTTTGATCGTTCGGGCCGTCGTGTTCGTACAAGAATTGGTTCCACACGTTTTCGATCAAGATCTTGACCCCCGAGCGCTCGGCTTCCGGCAACGCGGCTTCGACGGCCGCGACGGCGCGATCCATGACCACATCGGGCGTCCCGTCGGTGCCCCGCCCCGGGACCAACAACATCGTGTCCGCGCCGACGGCAGCCGTATTGCGAATCCCGTCTCGCAGCAAGGACAACGCCTCCGCACGGACATCCGGATCCGGATCGGTGTGCCGTGTTCGCCAGTGATACCCGCCGACGGTTCCGTCGATGATCAAACCGGTTTGCTCGGCTGCGGCGATCGCATCGTCGACATCGATGTTGGTCGTCATCAATTCCACGCCCAAAAAGCCCGCGTCTTTGGCAACCTGGAACTTCTCGGCCAACGTTTCGCCTTCGCGGACCATGCCGATCTTCAGTGTCGTCCAAAGCCAAGCCTCGGTATCAGGCGTGGTTGAACTCTGCTTGGGATCGGTGGCGGCGTCTTGCGCAGATGCTCCCAGCGATTGCACCGCGCCATAGACGGCGGTGCCGGCGGCCAGACTGTGTTGCAGGAAGTGGCGACGTTTCATGTGATCGGTCTCTTGCGGAAAATTCCAGGTGGCAAACGCGGACGCCATGACAGGCATTTTGCCAGTGTACGAAAGACGGCCGCGACAGGTGACCCGTCGCGGCCGTCGAAGAATTTTCAAGCGACCCACCGATCGGCGGGCTTGCCGGGCACTAGAAGTTGAAGTCGGCTCCTACGTACGCACCGTGCAAGAAAACGCTGTCGGTCGCGTGAATCGTGTCGGGGTGACGCGACGTTCCATAGTCTTGTGCGATCTGGCTGGTGCTGGTCGCCACACCGCTTAGCCCCATCACGCGATAGCCGCCGCGAACGGTCCAGGCGTTGGACAGTCGATAGCCCAGTCCCAGATCCAGTTCGCCCAACGTCGCCAGGACGGTGTCTTCGATATTGGTTTCCGCCAAGTCCATGGGATCGCCGAACCGATAAGCCGTGACGTTTTCGGTACCAACGCGGCGATAGGCCTGGGCGTGGTTGCCGTACAAGCCGAACTTGCCGGAGCAGTTCAGGTTCAAGCGATTGGTCAAACAGAACACCAGTCGACCGCCGGCTTGGTAACCGAACAAGTCGTTTTCAACGCACGAGGTGTCATAGATGTCGTCGAATTGGTATCCGGCCGTTCCGTTGATGTTGTAAGCCAGCTGCGTCTTGTCATCGAACTGGAACCAACGGAATCCGTGACTGGAAACGATCTGCAGTCGGCCGTTGCAGGGACGTACCAGCGGGCCCGCCGCACCACCGTACCCGAATCGACCGCCGTAACCGCCGGCGCCCAATCCCAAGAATTTGCGATACCAGTGTGCCGATGCGATGCCGTCGCCACACATCGGTGCGGCACGCTGGGCTCCCATCAAGCCAAAGCAATACAGATTGACTTCCACGCCGTCAAACTGGACATCACGTTGGGCTCGCACATTGGCTGCACCCGATGACCCCCCCGAAGTTCCCGTGATGTGGTTGTAAACCTGTTCCTGACCGCTGCCGAAATCCATGTGGTAATCGTGATACGACTGCATCGCGGGACGAATGAAGTTCGTCGCGGTGATCGCACCGGGGTGCGTGTAAATGAATGTCTCTTGATCGGGATCCAGGTGGAACACACCAACGCCAATGCCCCAGCGTCCACAACCGACGTATCGGCCACCATAAGCTTCGAAGCCGACTGACGAATCGGGATCCACGATGTCGGACCAAACGGCGGGATAGCCGTTGTCGATGCCGTAGACCTTTCGCGTGTTGTCTTCAAAACTAAGGAACAACAGATTGAATCCGCCGAACCATGGGAACAAGGTCGGCCGTGCCGCCACGCCCATCGGGCCACAGGTGTCCGTTCCGCAAGCACCAGCGGCCATCGGCATTCCGGTCGCCGACCAAGGTGCCGCCGCAGCATCGGTGTACGCATTTCCGGAACCCGTGTTGCACGTTTGGCAATCGGATCCTTGCACCGGAGCCTGCATGATGGGAGCCTGCATCACCGGCGCGTCGATCACTGGGCCGCCATTGGGCGATCCCATCACGACGCCTTGATGCGACATGCCGTTTTCATAGGCACCCATGGGCACATACGATTGCGGAACCCCCGCGTGAGAATAGCCCTGCGCGTGCCCGGTGGACGCTTGTGGTTCCGGCGTTGGTGTTGGAATCGGCTCCGGCTTTGCATCGGCATTGCCGTCATCCGAGGCTGCTTTGAACAAGCTCATGAACCCACCGGTCTTCGATCTTGCCGGCTGGGCCGCCGTCGGCTGCGCGGCGTATTGCGGCGCCGAATAGCCGCTCTGGCCTTGATAGGTTTGCGGCGTTTGTGGTTGCGGCGTGGGCTGGAAAGCTTGCGGATTGAAATTGTTCCACTGGCTGGGGCCCGACGGCGTTGCAGTTGGGCCGCCCGGCGGCATGTACCCCGGCGAAATTTGGCCCGGCATCATTGCGTGTGGCGAAGGCTGGCCACCGGGGTATCCCACGGTTTGCGCGGCAACGCCCGTCGGCTTGGCTTGGGGCGATGCACTTCCTTGTGCAGCTGGCGGATACATCGTCGGGCCGCTGGGCGATGCGACCGAACCGGTCGGGGGCAAAACCGTTGCCGCCGCAGCCGGTCCGAACATCGAAAACGGGCCCGATGTTGCCGGCGCGCTGGCGGTTGTGGGTTGCGGATAGCTTTGGCCGGCGGCGGGTTGATTCGCCACGACGGTCGACAGCATTCCCGTACTCAACACGCCGACGCCCAACGTTCTGGTCAGCGGCCGCAAAATGTCTGCCTTCATCGAAACAATCCCTTTATCGTGATTTCCGCCCCGAAGTTGACCCTGGCGGTGCTGATCGATCCCAAACAAGTCGCCGTTGCGCTCGATGCGAATCGGGCGAGCATGAATGCTGCCAGATCCCATGGAACGAAGAACCGGCGAGACCCGCGGATCAACCAAAACCGTCAAATCCGTCTGAACGGTTTCAAACCGGACGACCCAAGGGCTCGTTGCGTACAGATCGACGCAGTGGGGCGTGGACACACTCCGTAAAATCGGAATCTGCGGCAGATCAGGCAGTCCTCAAACGCAGATCACGAATCCTCGGCACATTCGGATCGATCCAAGCTTCCGGCTCAATTGCGACAAGCCCGACAATCGTCAAAGTTTCCCGGGGCCAAAGACAGGTGGCCAGGACCGGGTTGTCACCACGACCGCCGCCAATCCTCAAGCCAGCGGGTTGGTTTGCAAGAAGTCGCGATGATCCAAATACCAGGCGACGGTTTCACGAATGCCTTCCTGAAACGTCACTTCGGGACCCCATCCCAGTTCGCTGCGAATCTTTTCGCCGCGAATCGCGTATCGAAAATCGTGTCCGGGGCGATCGCGGACGAACTCGATCTGATCGACGGACGGTTCAGAACGTCCCAGCACCGTGTCCACCGACTGACAAACGGTTTTGACAATGTCCAAATTGGATCGCTCGCCACCACCACCCACGTCATAGACTTCGCCCGGACGGCCGTGTCGCCAAATCTGTTGCAGCGCACGACAGTGATCGCTGACGTGAATCCAATCGCGAACGTTGGTGCCGTCGCCGTAGACCGGGATCGGCTGTTGTGCGACCGCCTGGCGTATGACCACGGGGATCAACTTTTCGGGAAACTGCCAGGGACCGTAGTTGTTGCCACAGTGCGTGATGATCGTCGGCAACCCGTATGTCTGGTGATACGCACGCACCAAATGATCGGACGCGGCTTTGCTGGCGGAGTATGGCGAATTGGGGCGATACGGCGACGATTCATCGAACGCCCCGTCGTCACCCAGTGAACCGTACACTTCATCGGTGGAAACGTGCACGACACGAAAGACATCGCGCTGGTCGGCAGGCAAGTTTGACCAATACTGCTTGGACGCTTCGACAACCCCGAACGTGCCCTGGACGTTGGTCCGCACAAATTCACCGGGACCCGCGATACTGCGATCGACGTGGGTTTCCGCGGCCAAGTGGATGACCGCGTTGCAATGATGTCGCTTCAACAGATCGGCAACCCGATCCACATCGCAAACATCCGCCTTCACGAAGGTGTAATTCCGGTCACCGGCGACATCCGCGACCGCTTCGGAGTTTCCCGCATACGTCAGCTTGTCCAAGTTCACCACACGACAATCGCCCCGACCGATCAGCTGGTGAACCAAATGGCTGCCGATGAATCCGGCGCCGCCGGTGACCAAAACCGTGTGCATGAATTTGCGATTGATGGAGGATTGGGGATCGAATCGCACCCGGAAAAGATTGCCCCGGCGCCGGACATCGGCACCATCATGATCGCTGTCGCCGAAGGTGTAAATTGAGAGCTTGCGTCGGATTCGGCTATAACGACGCGACTTGAAACCGAGAGTGCCAGTCCTATGCACCCGGTCATTGTCGACCGAAATACAACGAAGAAGCTTCACGGGAATGAAATTGCATCGACAAAATACACGCGTCACGGGTTCAATCCGCTCGGCGGCCACCTTCGCGATGGTTTTGCTGACCGCTTGCGTCGCATCCGCCGAACGTCTGACGCCGGAAAGGTTGTGGGATCTGCAACGCATCGGTGAATCGGCCGTTTCGCCGGATGGTTCACAGTTAGCCTTTCTGGTGACGTCGTACGACCTGGAGAAGAACGAAGGTCGAACCAGCTTGCACTTGACGTCGCTGGACGACAAAGCGGTTGGCAAAGCCGATCGAGTCGCCACGGCGTTCGAGACCCCCTTGGCGAACTTGAAAACACGGGTCCTGATCGCTGACGTGAAAGGACTTAGCAATCTGGCTTGGCTGGATCACACATCGGGCCCCCGACTGTTGTACATCGCCCCCGCAGAAATCGAGGATGCGGACCAGTCGGATGACGACACTAACGATGCCGATGAATCAACGCAGAACGATCAAACGGATGATGAGAACGAAGACGACGAATCATCCTCCGACGAAACGCCGCAGGTATTCATGCTGGACCCGGACGGCGGAGACCCAGTCCAGTTGACTCATGTGGCCAAAGGCGTCGGTAACTTGAAGGCGGCGTCGACCGGAGATCGAATTGCCTTCACCACCGAAGTCAAGTTGGGAACGACAACGAAAGAACAGTATCCCGATTTGCCCAAAGCCGATGCTCGCGTCATCGATGCGTTGATGTATCGTCACTGGGACCACTGGACCGAACCGTCCTACAGCCACGTTCACGTCTGCAGTATCGACGAACAGGGCATTGCATCGGAGCCGGTGGATTTGATGGCATCGCTTCGTGCCAACTGCCCCATGCCACCGTTTGGCGGCAAAGACGAGTTTGCGTTCAGCCCCGACGGCCAAGAAATTGCATTGACGTTGAAGCTGGTCAACAATCCGGCCGAAAGCACCGACAGCAATATCTACATCGTTCCGACCGAGGGTGGACGACTGACCAACATCACACCGGGAATGCCGGGCTATGACCGTAGTCCCGTCTATTCGCCGGACGGTCGCTATCTAGCCTTTCATTCGATGCGCCGCGCGAGTTTTGAATCCGACCGCAATCGGATCATGATCTACAACCGGTCCAGCGGCGACATCCGCGAAGTCACCGTCGGTTTGGACCAAACGGCTCATTCAGCGACGTGGGCATCCGACAGCCGCTCGCTGTTTTTCTACAGCGAAATGCGAGGCACCGACCAAGTCTTTCGGATCGATCTAGAAGGCCAGTTGCAGCAAATTTCCAGCGGGCGTTTCAATCATGCGATCGTCGACACGCTGCCCGGACGCGATGCGGTCTTGGTACGCCAACAAAGCATGCTGCGACCGGTTGAATTAGCTTGGCTGGATACCGAATCCGCCAAGCTGACCACGATCACCGACGTCAACGGATCGATCTTCAAAGATCTGGAACTGCCGACCGTCGAACAACGCTTCTTCAAAGCCAGTGACGGCAAGATGATTCACAACTGGGTCGTCTTGCCGCCCGATTACGATCCCGATTCCGATCGCCAGTGGCCGATGCTGACCTACTGCCAAGGCGGTCCCCAAGGTCAAATCGGTCAATGGTTTTCATACCGCTGGAACTTCCACATGATGGCGTCTCATGGTTACGTCGTCTTGGCGGTCAACCGACGCGGGCTGCCCGGATTCGGACGCGAGTGGAATGATTCCATCAGTGGCGATTGGGGCGGCCAAGCGATGCAAGACATTCTGGCTTCCACCGATGCGATGATGGCGGACCCGACGATTGATCCGAAACGTGTCGCCGCGATCGGCGCCAGCTTCGGTGGCTACACCGTCTACTGGATGATGGGCAACGCGGACGATCGGTTCTGCAGCATGGTGTCCCACTGCGGCGTGTTCAATTTGGAATCGATGTATGGTTCGACGGAAGAATTGTTCTTCGTCAATTGGGACTTGGGCGGACCGTACTGGAAAAGCAAGGAAGTGGCGGAGGCTTACAAGAAGTTCTCACCGCATCAATACGTCGACCGATGGAAAACACCACTATTGATCATACATGGCCAACGGGATTATCGGGTTCCGGTGACCCAGGCGATGGAGGCGTTCACCGCAGCCCAAGTGCAGGGCGTCCCCAGTCGATTCTTGTACTTCCCTGACGAAGGCCACTGGGTTTTGGGGCCGCAGAACGGTGTTTTGTGGGGCACGGTCTTCTTTGACTGGCTGGACAAGTACTGCCAGCCCGGTCAGCAGAACGCTGCTGCCGCGGACGCAAACTAAGCGGCCCAAGGGTTCTCGCTTCCGCACACTGCGGACGTCCTGATTTCGGTCACGCGGAATCGGGGCGTCGGCACGTCAATTTGTCACGGTGGCTTGCCAGCCCAGATCACTTTGGTCCACCTGATGACCCAAAGGATCGCGCAGCCGCGTCCGAGCCACCGGCGACGACCATGTTCGTCTGCGCAAGAGATTCCCGCTTTCCGCCGATGCATCACAAGGACCGTCTGATGACAACCGCAGTGACACGCCGTGGTTTATTGAAAACCGCAGCCGCTTTCGCCGCACCCACCTTCATCCCCGCAACCGCGCTCGGCCGCGATGGCGCGATCCCGCCCAGCGAACGCGTGACCATGGGCTTCATCGGTTGTGGTCGCCAAACCTATTTCAAAAACATTCCACTGTTTGTACGCACAAGGGGCGTGCAGGCGGTCGCCGTTTGTGATGTCGACCGGTGGCGATTGGCCAATGCCATCCCTCAGATCAAATCGCAATACGACAGCGGCAAAGCCAAAGGCACGTTCGCCCAAGTCGATCAATACGAAGACTATCAAGACCTGTTGGCGCGAGACGACATCGACGCGGTCTGCATTGCGACGCCGGATCATTGGCACGCGGAAATGGCGATCGATGCCATGCGGGCCGGCAAGGATGTCGCTTTGGAAAAGCCCATCATCCGCACGATTCGACAAGGCCAAGATTTGGTTCGTGTGGCAAAACAGACCGGACGCATCTTCCGTGTCGACAGTGAGTTCCGCAGCGGTATGCCCGCGCACCGCGCGACGACCCTCGTTCGCAACGGCTACGTGGGCAAAGTCCGCCGCGTCGTCACCAGTGTTCCCGAAACCGATATCCCTTGCCCGCCACAACCGGAGATGCCGATCCCCAAAGAACTGAATTTCCAGCGGTGGCAGGGACCGGCCCCGAAGGTCCCCTACACGACACTGGGGGTCCATCCGCACCAAGATTACTCGCGTCCCGGATGGATGCGCCGCTTGTTGTATTGTGACGGAATGATCACCAACTGGGGCACACATCTGTGCAACGGCGCGATGTGGGCGACCGACACCGAGCGTACCGGTCCGGTGGAGATCAAAGGCACTGGAACCTATCCCGATCGCGAAAGTTTTTGGAACGTTCTTTTGAATTTCCAAGTCGATTTTCGGTTCGCCGACGGTCTGCAATGGGAATACCGCACCGAATCACCTTACCTGTTGATCGAAGGTGATGAAGGTTGGGTGCGTGCCGGTTTTCGAGAGATTGATGCGCATCCAAAATCGCTGCTGACTGTGAAGCCCAAACCGACGGACCAGAGCTTTCGTTTCAAAAGCGAAAAACAAGACTTCATTGATTGTGTCCGCGACCGATCCGAAACGCTTGAGCCTGCGGAGGTTGGCCACCGTGTCACATCGTTGGGGTTACTCGCGCACATTGCGATCCACAGCGGTCGATCGCTTCAGTGGGATCCCGATAAGGAAATCTTCGTCAACGACGACGATGCCAACGCTTACCTGGATCAACCCATTCAACACCGCCCGAACGACGCTTAAGTATCCAATCAAAGCCAGGCAAGTCGCACCGATTTCCCGATAGTCATTCAGGCGTTTCCCGATAGGCGGATTGTCGCTGGCGCAAAGGTTTCACCGTCACCTGTTCTTGCGTGCCCTAGGTTTCATTCGAGACGGATGAAAACCGGCCGCGACAATCCGACACGCTATCGCCGCGAACAGGTTTTTACCCCACACGTCGACGGGGCAAGAAACGACGTGTGGTGTCAGGAACGCCCGCTTTTTCCCGACTCATTGCGAATCACACTGCCTGCGACTGCTAACGATCATTTGTTGCACTGAACCAAACATTGGATAAACCAGGCAGCTTGTCGGACCGCGACAAATCGTCTTCGGTCTTCCAACGGTTCGAACAATCGTGTCATCATGGCACATGAGCGATGTGCAGGGTCAACACGCGACCCATTGTGGATCGATCAAGGTAGGAATACCGCCGACATTTGTGTGCAGCAAAACCCCGTTTTCACATTATTGGTTGTTTTAAGTGCGAAGTGGAATTTTTCCAATACGCAATGCAACAGCCATACACTGCTGTGACAAAATGTCATAACGGAACCGAAGGTTAGCTTTCGTTCCGGTGACTTGAACAAAGTCGATGCAAAATGAACGTTGTCATCTCGGTCCTTGCAATCGTCGTCTTGACCAGCCTGCTGGCCACGTTGTTGGTCGTTGCCGGTCGTTTTCTTCATGTCGAAGAAGATCCCCGTATCGACGAAGTGGAGGACATGTTGCCGCACAGCAATTGTGGGGCCTGTGGTAAACCGGGTTGTCGTGCCTTCGCCGAAGCCTTGGTGGCCGGCGACGCATTGCCCAGCGGATGCACGGTCGGATCACCCGACGATCATGTCAAAATCGCCACCTTCTTGGGCGTGGACGTCGGATCACAACAACGGCGGGTCGCGCGACTTGCCTGTGCCGGTGGAAACAACGTGGCACGTGACCGAGCGCATTATCAGGGAATGGAATCATGTGCCGCTGCGGCACTGGTGGCCGGAGGCGGTAAAGCATGCTTCTGGGGTTGCCTGGGTTTGGCCGATTGTGCCAACGCCTGCGACTTCGACGCGATCACCATGAATCAACACGACTTGCCGGTGGTCAACGAAGACGCCTGCACGGCATGTGGTGATTGTGTGCAAGCGTGTCCTAAGGATTTGTTTTCCTTACAAGTCGAAGCCCAACGCTTATGGGTCGCCTGTTCATCTTTGGCCGAAGGCGACGGAGTCATGGAACAATGCGAAGTCGGCTGCACCGCATGCGGACGATGTGCGATGGATTCTGAAGGTCAAATTGTCATGCGTGACAACTTGCCCGTGATTCAACCATCGGCAAATCCGTTGACCGCCACACCCACCAAACGATGTCCCACCGGCGCGATTGTTTGGATTGACGAGACCGCGGGAATCGTCAAAGGGGACGCCGCCGCGAAAGTCATTCGACAAAGTGAGATTCACGATGCAATCACTTGAACCATCCAGCGGGTAGTTTTTCCTTGGGTCCCATTCCCAATCATTCGACATCCCACATTTCCCACACTTCATCCCATCCTTTGAATTTTCGAATCGGCGAAGGCAGTCATGTCTGATCAAAAGAACCAAGCCGGCACCGTCAAATACCCCGGCATCCGCGTCGCAATGGACGGCAACACGGCGGTCTCGATGTGCGAACGTGAAAGCACCGATGCCGCGGGCGCGTATCCGATCACGCCGTCGACTCAGATGGGTGAAGCCTGGGCCGAAAACGCTGCGAAAGGCTATATCAACATCGCCGGCCGTCCGCTGATATTCATCGAACCCGAAGGCGAACATGCGGCCGCTGCCGTGACCGCCGGTTTGTCGATGACGGGATTGCGGAGCAGCAATTTTTCGTCCGGCCAAGGTATCGCGTACATGCACGAATCGCTGTACGCCGCGGTCGGAAAACGTTTGACCTATGTGTTGAACGTTGGGGCCCGCGCGATGACCAAGTCAACGCTGAACGTGCATGCCGGGCACGACGACTATCACTGCATGGACGACACGGGTTTCTTTCAGTTGTTCGCCAAGGACGGACAATCCGCGGCCGACCTGAACATCATCAGCCACCGGATCGCGGAACTGTCGCTGACCCCCGGTGCGATCGCTCAAGACGGTTTCCTGACGACGCACTTGATTGAATCGATCAAAGTGCCCGAACGTGCCTTGATCGCGGAATACCTGGGGCTTCCCGAAGACATCATTCAAACCCCCACCGCCGCCCAGCGGATCATTTACGGGGAAACGCGTCGTCGTATCCCCGAATTGTGGGACGTGGACAATCCGGTCATGTCGGGCACGGTGCAAAACCAAGACGCGTACATGCAAAGCGTCGCGGCCCAGCGTCCCTACTTCTTTGATCACATTCGCGATCTGTCCGAACGTGCGTTCAAAGAGTTTTACAATCTGACGGGACGGCTGTACGAACGCGTGACAACTTATCGCGCCGAAGACGCCGAATACCTGATCATGGGCCAAGGCAGCATGATCCCCACGGCGGAAGTGGTCGCGGATTATCTACGCGAAACCCGCGGCATTCGGGTCGGCGTGGTCAACCTGTTGATGTTCCGCCCGTTCCCAACGGATTTGGTCGGCAAGATCTTGAAGGGGCGCAAAGGCGTCACAATCCTTGAACGTCTTGACCAACCCCTGGCGGTCGACTTGCCCATCATGCGGGAAGTCCGATCGACGATCAGCCGTTGCATGGAAAATGGTCGCGAACCCGACCGGCCGCCGTTCCCGCAATGCGCGTCATACCAGCACATGAACGATGCCCCGCCCCTGTATTCCGGCTCCTTCGGAATGGGCAGCCGCGACTTGCAACCCGAAGGCATCATCGGCGCCGTCGAGAACATGATCGACAACGGCGCTCGACGAAAGTTTTTCTATCTTTCGATCGACTTCTTGCGCGAAAATCCGGTCAGCCCGAAGCAACGGATTCACCAGGAAGCCATCTTGGATGCGTATCCAGAAATCGGCAATCTGGCGATCCGCGGCTCGGAAAATCCCAATCTGATGCCCAAGGGTGCCGTCACCGTGCGGATGCACAGCGTCGGCGGTTGGGGGGCGATCACGACGGGCAAAAACCTGGCCCTGACATTGTTCGAATTGCTGGGATACCACATCAAAGCGAACCCGAAATACGGTTCGGAAAAGAAGGGTCAGCCAACGACGTTTTTCCTGTCGGCCGCACCGGAACCGATTCGCGTCAACAGCGAATACTTCTATGTCGATTGTGTTCTGTCACCCGATCCGAACGTGTTCGGACACACCAACGCGCTGGCTGGTTTGAAGGAAGGCGGTGTCTTCATCATCCAATCGGACAAGACGTCAACCGACGCGGTCTGGAAAAGCATTCCGGAACCTTACCGCCGTATCATCGTCGACAAGGACATCCAGCTTTATTACTTGGACGCCTTCAAGATTGCCCGCGAAGAGGCGAGTGATCCGGACCTGCAGTTGCGGATGCAAGGCAACGCATTCCAAGGCGCATTCTTTGCCGCCAGCGGTGTCGGCCAAGGCGCCGGGCTGTCCGAAGAACAAATGCTGGAAGCGATCGAAGCACAAATCGAAAAGAAATTCGGTGCCAAAGGTGCGCGGATCGTCAACGAGAACATTCGCGTCGTCAAACGTGGCTTTGTCGAAGTCAAAGCGGTTCCGCATGGCGATGTCGACGTCAACGGCGATGCCAACGGCGCCAAACGCGAACCGGCATTGCCGATCGTGTTGCGTAAAGAACCCAAGGGACGTCAACCGCTGACGGACATCCATCGCTTTTGGGAAGAAACCGGCAACTTTTATGCCCGCGGACAAGGCAACGACGGCATCGCCGATCCGTTCGCCGGTCTGGGCACGATGCCAGCCTTGACGTCGATGTTCCGCGACATGACGGGCATTCGATTTCACCACCCGCAATGGGTCGCGGAAAACTGCACCGCGTGCGGTCGCTGTTACACGGTGTGTCCCGATTCGGCGATTCCCGGGTTGGTCAACGAAGTCACCCAAGTGTTCGACACGATCGTCGCTCGGGTCCGCCAGCACGGAAACGATCTGCAACACCTGGGCGGCGCGGTCCGCGTGGTTGAACAGAACCTGCGTTCGATCTTTGCCGAAGCGGAAGAAAGCGACAACGTCACCGGAATGTTGGACGAAGCGATCGGAAAGACGATCCGCGACAGCAAGCTGGACGGCGAGCAACGCGAAGGCTTGAAGCGAGAACTGCAAATGTTCCGCGACGAACTGGGCGAATTCCAGTTCGCCCTTTCACGGCCGTACTTCACGATGAAGGAAAAGGAAGCGCAGGGCGAAGGCGGTTTGCTAAGCATCACCGTGAACCCGTACACATGCAAAGGCTGTATGGAGTGCGTGGAGGTCTGTGACGACAACGCTTTGGTATCCGTCCCGCAAACGGAAGAATCCATCCAGACGCTGCGTGACAACTGGGATCTGTGGGAAGCATTGCCCAACACGCCGCAGAAGTACGTCCGCGTCGATGACATCGAAGAAGGCGTCGGTGCGTTGGAAACGATCCTGTTGGACAAGGGTAACTACATGGCCTTGGCCAGCGGCGACGGTGCCTGCCTGGGTTGTGGCGAAAAGAGTGTCGTGCACATCTTCACGGCCACGGTCGAAGCCCTGATGCAACCACGCGTCAAGAAACACATGCAGAAGCTGGACGAACTGGTTTCAGCACTGCAAGCGCGAATCAAAGAGAAACTGGTCAGCGAGATCGATCTGGGGAACACCGATTCCTTTGCCCAGATCATCGACGACATCAGCGGCGGCGATCTGACGCTGGCCGGCATCGCCCAACAAGTGGAAAAGCAACGCGGCGGCGATCCGATCGACCAAGATTGGCTACGCCAGGTCACCAAGCTGATCGGCGATTTGAAAGAACTGAAGTGGAAGTACACCGAGGGCGTCACCGGACGCGGACGATCCAACGCGGGCATGTTGAATGCCACCGGATGTTCGTCGGTTTGGGGAAGCACCTATCCGTACAATCCCTATCCGTTCCCGTGGGCCAATCACTTGTTCCAAGACGCCGCATCGATCTCGATGGGTATCTTCGAAGGACACATGGCCAAGATGGCCGACGGCTTCAAGACGATCCGCATGGCGGAAGCCGAATTGGCCGGCAAGCCGATCGATCCGTCCACGCTGACCTACTTCAACTGGGAAGCCTTCACCGACGAAGAATGGCAACTGTGCCCACCGGTGGTCTCCGTCGGCGGCGACGGTGCGATGTACGACATCGGTTTCCAAAACCTGTCGCGTGCTTTGATGTCGGGTAAGCCGATTAAGGTCTTGGTGCTGGACACCCAAGTGTATTCCAACACCGGCGGACAAGCCTGTACGTCCGGGTTCATGGGCCAAATTTCCGATATGGCTCAGTTCGGAAAAGCCACCCAAGGCAAGTCAGAAATTCGCAAGGAAATCGGCTTGATCGGTATGGCCCACCGCACCGCGTACGTCTTGCAAAGCAGCGTGGCCAATCCGAACCACATGATCGAAGGCTTCATCGAAGGCCTGAAGACACGCCGTCCGGCCCTGTTCAACTTGTACACGCCGTGCCAGCCCGAACATGGCATCGGCGACGACATGAGTGCGCATCAAGCCAAGATGGCGGTGGAATCACGTGCCTATCCCATCTTCAAGTACGACCCTGACCAAGGCGTCACACCAGAAGAATGCTTCGACCTGGAAGGCAACCCGTCGATCAAGCAAACCTGGCCGACGTACACGCTGAAGTACCACGAAAACGGTCGCAGCAAGTCGATGGAATTGCCGATGACTTTCGCCGATTTTGCGGCGACCGAGATCCGGTTCCGAAAACACTATCGCGTCGCTCCACCGGAAACGTGGAACGACAATATGATTCTGTTGGCCGACTATTTGGAACTGGACGCCGACGATCGCGAGGGCATGTTCCCCTACATCTGGAGCGTCGACCGCGAAGGCAATTTGATGCGTTTGCTGGTCGCCCAACCCATCGTCGGATCATGCGAAGATCGCCGTGATTTCTGGGCCATGCTGAAATCGATCGCCCGCGTCGGCGAATCGGTGATCGATCGAACCGCGATCGAAGCGGAGGTTCGACAAGAGGTGTCCGGCCGATTGGCACAAGGCATTTTGCAGCTGATCAGTGGCGACGCTTCGGCTGCCGCCCCCGCCATCGACGTTCCGTCCGCAACGCCGACCGCTGCTGCACCGACGAAAGCGGAAAGCAATGGATCGGCCGCCGAATCCAACGGTTCGGGATCCTACATGGCCCCGTGGATCGACAGTGCCCAGTGCACCGCCTGTGACGAATGCGTCAACTTGAACCCGGACATCTTTGTCTACAACGACCAAAAGAAGGCGGTGATCAAAAACCCGCAAGGCGGACCGTACCGCGACTTGGTCAAAGCGGCCGAGCGTTGTACCGCCCAGGTGATTCATCCCGGATTGCCCAAGGATCGGTCGGAAAAGGACATCGATAAATGGATCGCTCGCGGCGAGAAGTACAACGGATGAGAACGGTCGCATGAGGCACTTACTGGGAACCAAGACGTTCGCCCACGGTATCCATCCGCCGGAATTCAAGGCGGATACAAAGGATCTGGCGATTCGTCAGTTTGATTTCGCGTCGCTGCTGATCGTTCCGCTCAGCCAACACCTTGGCAAACCGGCGGTTCCGATCGTTGGCGAAGGCGCCGAAGTCACTCGCGGACAGTGCATCGCCCAACCGGATGGGTTCATGTCGGTGGCGATCCACGCGCCGGCAACCGGCGTGATTCGCAAGATCGCGCGTTCACCGGCCATCAACGGCAAGATGATGCCTGCGTTCTTTCTGGAACCTTTCCCGGCATCGACCCAAGAGATGCCGGGCGGGAATCCGTGCGATGCTGAAACGGCATCAAAGGACGAAATCATCGCCGCAATTCAACAGGCCGGCATCGTCGGTCTGGGCGGCGCGGCGTTTCCCACGCACGTCAAACTGAAAGTCCCCGACGACAAACAAGCGGATTTGGTGATCGTCAATGGTGCGGAATGCGAACCGTACTTGACCACCGACCACCGCGTGATGCTGGAACACGCCGACGACATCATGCGTGGCATTCCCTACGTCATGAAAGCGACCGGTGCGCCGCGAGCCATCATCGCGGTGGAAGACAACAAACGTGATGCCGCTGAAGTGATGCGGAAGGCAATCCTGCCCGGTCAGCCGATCAGCGTCGAAGTCCTGCCTGTAAAGTACCCCCAGGGCGCCGAAAAGATGCTGATCACGGCCATTTTGGGTCGCAAGGTCCCCTCCGGCGGTCTTCCGATCGATGTCGGGGCGGTCTGTATCAATGTCGGCACGACGGCGCAGATCGGTGCGTTGTTGCCCAGCGGCCAAGGCTTGCAGGACCGCGTCATCACCGTCGGCGGCCCCGGCGTTCAGCGAAAGGGCAACTATCGCATCCCGATCGGTACGCCACTGCGTTACATCTTGGACAAAGTTGGCACCGAACCGAACGTATCGACCGTGGTGATGGGCGGTCCCATGATGGGCCACGCCGCGTCCAGCCTGGATATTCCCATTACCAAGGGTTCCACCGGAGTCATCGCGATGGTCGACGACCAGACCGACACGATGATTTCACGACACGAATACCCGTGCATTCGTTGTGGCCATTGTGTGGACGCTTGCCCCTTATTCTTAAACCCGTCACAGATGGGTTTACTGGCCAATGTCCAGCGGTATGACGAAATGGCGTCGGATTATCACCTGATGGACTGCTTTGAATGTGGATGTTGCACATTCGTCTGTCCATCGCACATCCCATTGGTGCAAAAGTTTCGTGTGGCAAAGTCGGCAATTCGAAAGGCAAAGGCGGCCGTATGAATTCCCTGGCAAAAACACTGACGATTCGTAGTTCGCCGCACATCGCTGCGGTGGCCGGCGTCGATACAATCATGTTCAACGTGGTCATGGCGTTGATGCCGGTATCGTTGTACGCGGTCTATGCGTTCGGGCTATCCGCATTATTGGTCATGGTGACCGCCGTATTGTCGTGCGTGTTGACCGAACATCTGTTGTGCCGTGTCAGCGGACGCGCGACAACGATCGGCGATTGGTCGGCTGTGATCACGGGTCTGCTTTATGGATTGACACTACCGCCCAGTTTGCCGCTTTGGATGGTCGTCGCCGGTGGTGCGATCGCAATCGGACTGGGCAAGTTTTTGTTCGGCGGCCTTGGCGGTAACCCGTTCAACCCGGCTTTGGTGGGTCGAGCCATTTTGCAAGCCGCGTTTCCCGCCGCGATGACCACTTGGCCCGTCTATGAAGACCGGCCTTTCGCATCGCTGCCGACCTCGACGTTGACGCTTCCGATGACGGTCCCGCAGTACGACGGCATGACGGCGCCGACCCCACTTTCGGATTGGAAGTTTAATCAAGTTGCTGCATCAACGGGCGATCTGTTCTTGGGTGCCACCGCCGGATCCACCGGCGAAACCTGTGCGTTGCTGATTCTGATTGGCGGCGTCTACTTGGCCGCACGAAACATGATGTCTTGGCGGATTCCGGTCGGTGTGATTGGAACGGTCGCCATTCAGAGTTTCGTTTTGAACTTATGGAATCCTGACAAGTATGCCGGACCCTGGTTCATGGTGTTTTCCGGCGGGCTGATGCTGGGTGCCGTCTTCATGGCCACGGACATGGTGGCATCGCCAATGACGCATCTGGGCGGCTTGGTTTACGGCGCGATTATCGGGTTGCTGGTCGTGCTGATTCGCGTCTGGGGCGGTATGCCCGAAGGCGTGATGTACGCGATTCTGATTGGCAATGCGTTATCACCACACATCGATTCGCTCATTCAGCCGACGGTGTATGGAACCGCGAAAGGCCGCAAAAAGGAATTGGCAAAGGGCGGTGCGAAATGAACCAAGACAAGAGTGGACAGCAAGGCCAAGCCGGCCAACCAGGAACGCGACAACCCGGAACCGTCCAGATCTATTCGGTCCTGCTGGGAATGGGCGCGTTGTGCACGCTGGCGATCGTGGGTGTGTTCGAATTCACGTTGCCCATCATTCAACAAAACCGAATCGCCCAACGCGAAGCCGCGATTCTGGACGTGTTGCCCGGTGCGACTTCCAGCCAAACGTTCGAACTGGGCGCCGACAACGAATCGTTTGACGTGCCCGCCGATCCGAATGTCGCAGGCCAACCTATTTACGCGGGCTACGACGACGATGGCAACTTGGTCGGCTTGGCGATCGAAGCCAGCCGGATGGGTTACCAAGACGTCATCCGCATGCTTTATGGCTATTCGCCGGATCGCGATGCGGTGATCGGCACGCGGGTGCTGGAAAGTCGCGAGACGCCTGGACTGGGTGATCGGATCGAGAAAGACGAAGCGTTCCTGGCAAACTTCGAAGCGTTGGACGTGTCGGTCGATCAGGATTCGAAACAGTTGCGAAACAAGATCGAATTTGTGCCATCGGGCGAAAAGACACAGCCTTGGCAGATCGACGGTATCACCGGTGCCACGATCAGTTCCAGCACGGTGGCGGAAATGCTGCGTGAAAGTACCGCCCAGTGGGTGCCCGTGTTGAAGTCACGTCAAAACGATTTCGAATCCGGATCGGTGCCCGACGGCCAACCGGAATCTGCGCCGGAGTCGGAATCCGAACCTGAGGGGGAACAGTGATGGCTGTGGGCCTGCAAGCCGAATCGTCGGTAACCCCGGCGGACTTTTGGGACGGGGTTTGGAAACGAAACCCGGTGTTCGTCCAGGTGCTAGGCATGTGCCCCGTTTTGGCAGTGACCAACACGGCGATGAATGCGTTGGCGATGGGGTTGGCAACCTCGTTTGTTCTGTTGATGTCCAACATCGTCGTTTCACTGATCCGCGGTATCGTGCCGAAACAGATTCGGATCGTGACCTTCATTTTGGTCATCGCGACCTTTGTGACGATCGTCGACTACGTCATCCAAGCGATCAGTTTGGATTTGCACAAAACCCTTGGGGCTTTCATTTCACTGATTGTGGTGAATTGCCTGATCCTGGGTCGCGCCGAAGCGTTCGCATCTAAGAATGGGACCTTTCGATCAGTTCTGGATGCGTTGGGCATGGGAATTGGATTCACCTTGGCGCTGCTTTGTTTGGGCGGTGTCCGCGAAATTCTGGGTGCCGGATCGCTGTTCGGCGTCCGATTGCTGGGTGGTTCGTATCAAGAATGGGTGGTCATGATGTTGCCGCCCGGTGGGTTCTTCACGCTCGCCGGATGGCTGCTTCTGATCCAGTGGTTCAATCAGCGATCGGCTGACAAAGCAAAGGACGTGGCATCATGAACGAAGAACCTCTGGGAACGATTTTCATCAATGCCTGTCTGGTGAACAATTTTGTGCTGGCCTATTTCCTTGGGATCTGTCCGTTTCTGGGCGTTTCCGGAAAGCTGACCACGGCGTCACGCATGGGCGTCGCGGTGACGTTCGTGATGTGCGTCAGTTCGGTGGCCGCCTATTGCATCCACGCCATCTTGGCCGCCATCGGGGTGGAATTTCTGCAACTGATCTCGTTCATCGCCGTGATTGCGTCGACGGTTCAGTTGGTGGAAATGTTCATCAAAAAGACCAGTCCCGCGTTGTTCAACGCGTTGGGCATTTTCTTGCCGTTGATCACAACCAACTGTGCGATCCTTGCCGTGGCATTGTTTCAAACGAATCGAAACTATGGCTTGCTACAGTCCATCGTGTTCGCATTCGGTGCGGGCGTTGGCTTCACCTTGGCTTTGATTCTGATGGCGGGATTGCGGCAAAAGATGGAACTGTCCAATCCTCCGGATATCGTCCGCGGAACCGCAGTCACGCTGATGTTGGCGGGCCTGCTTTCCATTTGCTTCATGGGCTTTGCCGGATTGTTCAACTGATGAAAACCAAAGACATCTGGCGACCGACACCAATGACTTCCACAGCGGAGCGTTCACGATGATGCTGTCGTTGTTGAAAGCCCTGCTGTGCATGGCAGCCATTTTGGGGCTGTGGTTGTCCATTCAAAAACTGTGGTGCCTTTGCGAGAACAAACCGGCCCAGCACGATGCGCTGCAGGGTCGAACCGGTTGCAAAGGTTGCGGCGGCGGTCGCTGCAAAAATCACCCCACCTCATCCAATTCTGTACGTTCATCAACAAAGGGAATGCAGCGATGCAGTTGAAAGATTTCGACATCAGTACAAGGTATGCGGCCCGCGTGGTCCGAAACGAACGCATCACTGCACCGGAGTCCGGTCAAGAAGTCCGCGAGATCGGTGTCGAGGTCGATGATCCGGATTTCGACGTGGAAGTCGGCCAGAACTTTGGCGTCCTGGCACCCGGCAATCCGGCACTGGGCCAGGAACACCACCTGCGGCTGTACAGTATCGCCGATGTGCCCCGCATCAACGGTGACGGGACCACCGAATTCACCATGTGTGTTCGGCGATGTGACTACATTGATGATTTCAGTGGCGAACGATACAAGGGTGTGGCATCGAACTTCTTGTGCGATTTGACGCCCAACCAAACATTCACGATCACCGGGCCCTACGGTCACGCGTTTGATGCGCCGCGTGAAAACAACGCCACACTAGTGCTGATCGGGATGGGAACCGGAATCGCCCCGTTCCGCGCGTTCGTGAAATACTTGCACGCCAGTCGACCGGAATACGTGGGCCGTGTCATCTTGTTCCATGGGGGACGCACGGGCTTGGATCTGCTTTACCGCAACGACAAGAAGGACGATTTTGCGTTGTACTACGACAGTGAAACCTTCGAAGCCATCAACGTCCTGAGCTCGCGGCCCGCACTGAGCGACTCGATCGACTGGGGGTCCGCAATCCTGCCTCTCGGGGAAGAAATTCGGCGGCTGATGGAACAGGACGATACCTACGTGTACCTGGCCGGGCTGACACCGATTCGAAATGATCTGGACACTGTCATGGGCGAAGTGTACGGATCTGCGGAGGCTTGGCAGGATCGGAAATCGCAATTGGAATCCGACGATCGCTGGGTCGAACTGCTGTACTGATTCGTCGCTTCGCGATCGCCAATTCCCATGGGGCAATCGTTGCCTTGTCCCGATCAGGTCGACACTTGATGGCAGGCGGCCCCCACGCGGCACCGTCCGGCGATCGATTTGACAGTATTCCTACCCTATCGGAGGTACCGTCTTTTCAGAACAATTTGCGGAAAACATGGGCACGACCCTTGAACCAAACACGCAAAATAGACGAAACCTATTTCGCGTAATTGTTTTCACATCAGTTCAAACCCGAAATCCGCAGAGCGTTCATGACGGCGACGGACTCGACCAAGACGGCCGCAGATCCGATGATGGATTCCGGTCGTGAAGATCGTGTGTACCGGGTGCTGGTCCAAGCCGGGCTGGCCTTGGGAATCTCGATGGAACGCAGCGATTTCGATTTCGCGGCGTTGTCCAAATCCGCCGACGAAATCACGCATCTGGTGGACGCGGGACGACAGGTCGGCATCACGCTGAAACCGACCTCGACTCGGGATTCCCAGGCGTTGTTTGACCTGGTCGCCGAACGCTTCCCCGTCATCTTGGCGATGTCGGACGGTCGATATTTTGTCTTACAGAGGTCGCTTGCCCACGGAATCGAAGTCAGCCAGATCGGCGAAATGGTGACGTCCGTTCGTTGGTTCCGGCGAGATCTGCGGCGACAGTTGCGTGGGGACCCCAAGGCGACGGTGTTCATCGCCAAAGAAGAATTGCAATGTGCGCCGATCTCTTCCGGTGATCATGGCGATTCCGATTCTGGCCACGATGACGATCATCACCACCACCATTCGCCGATCCGACGCTATTTTCGGCTGCTTCGGATGGACGGCCGAGACATCGTCATGGTCGCCCTGTTCGCGTTCGTCGCCGGAGTGCTTTCACTGGCGACACCGCTTGCGATCGAATCGTTGGTCAACGTGGTCAGCTGGGGAACCTATCTCCAGCCGTTGGTCGTCCTTGGCATCATGCTGTTGGCCTGCTTGGGGCTGTCGGGCGTCTTGCAAGTCTTGCAAACGGTGGTGGTTGAAATCATCCAGCGACGGCAAATGGTCCGCCTGGTCGGGGATCTTTCGCACCGTTTCGGACAGGCCAACCAGGCATCGCTGCACGACGTTTATCCGCGCGAATTGGCCAATCGACTGTTTGACATCGTGACCATTCAAAAGTCCACGGCGGCTTTGCTGTTGGACGGCATCACGATCGTGTTGACAGCGATTTTGGGCATGTTCTTGTTGGCGTTCTATCACCCGTTTTTGCTGGGCTTTGACATCGTTCTGTTGCTCAGCATGGTTTTGATCACATGGATCTTGGGGCGCGGTGGTATTCGAACCGCGATCAACGAATCGATTGCCAAGTACGAGATCTTCCACTGGCTGCAGGACGTCCTGGCGTTACCGACCGCGTTCAAAATCAACGGCGGGCAATACCTGGCGGTGGATCGCACGAACCGGTTGGCGGTGGATTATTTGGATTCCCGCCACCTGCAGTTTCGCGTGATCTTGCGACAGGTCATCTTCGCGGTTTCCGTGCAAACGATTGCCTTGACGGCGTTGCTGTGCCTGGGCGGTTGGCTGGTGATCAATCAACAGTTGACGCTGGGTCAGTTGGTGGCCAGCGAATTGGTGGTCACCGTGGTCGTCGGTGCGTTCGCAAAAGCGGGCAAGACGTTTGAAAAGTATTACGACGTCATGGCGGGCGTTGATAAAGTTGGGCACCTGTTAGACATCCCGATCGATTCGCACCGCGAACTGGGTGACTTGGCCGGCGGACCGGCGTCGATCCGTTGGGGCGGTGTCAAGTTTGCCGAATCGCCAGCCACCAAAGTCGAACCGGTGACGGTGCAAGCCGGCCGCTCTGTCGCCATTTGCGGCGACGATGTGGACGGACGGTCGTTGTTGATGCGTTCGTTGGCCGGACTTTCACGACCCGCCGGCGGCGGACAAGTCGAAATCAACGACATCGACGCGGCATTGGCCGCCCGCGAGGGCGGCGGTCAGGTCGTCGGTTACGCGGGCGGCGCGGAAATCTTTCACGGATCGATTCGACAGAACATTGATTTGGGACGATCCTCCGTCAGCCGGAACCGGGTGCGTGAAGTCTTGCAGGACCTGGGCCTTTGGACCGATGTGATGCGTCTGCCCAACGGCTTAGCGACTCCGCTTCTTACCGGCGGCGAGCCGCTGCTGCCCAGCCAACGCGCCAAACTAATGTTGGCACGGGCGATGGCGGGACGTCCTCGCGTTCTGTTGGTCGATGCGGTGCTGGACTGCTTGGCCGGTGAAGATCGAAAACAAGTTTGGTCGGCGATCGCATCCCCTGATCGCCCATGGACGCTGGTCGTATCAACCAGCCACGCGGAAATCGCACAGTGGTGTGACGAGCGAGTGTTCTTGCGTCGAACATCCCAGGAGACGGGTCAATGAGATCTGCACAATTGCTTTGGTCGGATTTTCCCGCTTTGCAACTGGTGCGTACCGGTCGCATGGTGCGTCTGGCGGGAAAGCTGACGTTCGTCGCTTTGGTGATCAGCATCACTGCGATGATGTTATTGCCATGGCGTCAAACCGCGCAAGGCGTGGGAAACGTGGTTGCACTGGACCCTCAAAACCGTCCGCAACCGGTGATGAGTCCTGCGAAGGGCGTGGTCAGTTATGTGAAGCCCGGTTTGCGCGAAGGCAGCTTTGTCGAACAGGGCGAAGTCGTCCTGCGCATGACACCTTTCGCAGCCAACAACATCAGCCAACTTGAAACGCAGATCGCCACGTCTCGCGCAAAAGTTGAAGCGTATACCCTGGCGAAAAGCAATGCAGAAATGAACAAGGAACGTCAGGAAGACGCCAACTTGCGAACAATGGAATCGCTGCAGGAAGAACTAAATGCGACCAAAGCTAAATGGGAACAAGCGATTTCAGAAGTCGGTGCGGTCGAAGCAGAATTGCGTGACAAACAACGAAAGTTCGAAGTCGATAGGGCCGTGGCCACGCGTGGCTTGGTTCCCGACGTCGAATTGAACTCTTCACGCCAGGCCTACGAGGCTGCAAAACAAAAGTTGGCCAAGTCACAGCAGTATGCGGAGGAAGCCGAAGCCAACTACATCGGCAAACAGCGATCGTTGGAAGCCAAGAAGGGCGAGCTGGATATCAAGTTGCGCGAGGCAGAGCAGAAGGTTCTGAAAGAACAAACGATGCTTCAAAGCGCGCTGAAAGAACTCAGCGAACTGGAAAACAAGCGTGACGAATTCAATCGATTGGAAGTCCAGGCCCCGCGCAGCGGTTATATCCAACAGTGGTACGGCTTGGCGGGAAGCGACACCGTCAAAGAAGGCGACCAGCTGTTTGTCATCGTCCCTGACGCGGCGGAGTTGGCTGTGGAGATGAAGGTCAGCGGCAACGATATGCCGCTGGTAAGCGAAGGCGATCACGTACGATTGCAATTCGAAGGATGGCCGGCGGTTCAATTTGTCGGGTGGCCATCGGTCGCCGTGGGGACTTTTGGTGGAAAGGTCAATCGCGTCTTTCCGACCGATGACGGCTTGGGCAACTTTCGCGTGGTGGTCACCCCCGAGAAAAATTTTGCCCACGATACCGACTGGCCGGATCGCCGCTACCTGCGCCAGGGTGTTCGTGCCAACGGCTGGATCCTACTTCGGCGTGTGAAACTGGGTTATGAGATCTGGCGACAACTCAACGGTTTTCCGCCGGTCGTTGCCTCGGAAGAACCCAAAGAAAAGCTGTCCAAGGTTCCGTTGCCGAAGTAACTCGTGAAACGCAGCATGAAACCGTCAGTTGCCGGCGTTGGATTTGCGGAGTGAGGCAACGTTAGAACGCAGTGGTCGATGACGTGGTTGAGCATCAGAGCTTTGATTTCGGGTCGCTCCGACAAGCTGCCCGAAAAGTCAACCAAGCTTCACTGACCCGTATGCGACTGCGTTTTTTCTGTTACCCCGGTACGACCAGTCAAACCCTGCGGAATAGTTGTGTCGAATGATGAAACGGGGTTGTGCCTGTCACTCCGTTTATGCCGCTAGAAGCTCACTGGCAAGGATGCCCGCGTGATGTTGTCCTCACGATCGATCAATCGCATCGCCATAGCGCTGGTTCTTGCGCTGACGCCGACGGCGTTAGCCCTGGGGCAAGAATCATTGCTTCCCGATTCAGACGCGTCTTTTGCGCGAATGATGATGCTGATCGCTTCCGGAGATGAAGGCCCCACCGATAGCGGTTCCGGCGATGAGGCGGACGAAGCCGAGGCCAATGGTCGCGATGGAGCGGCGGGTGAAAATGACTCCGCGGGTGTGGAGAACGAAACACCGGAATTCACGCCGATTGAGATCTTTGATCCACAGGTCACGCAGGCCACCACACTGACGATTGCCGATGTTGTCGCGAGCCTTTATCGACACTACCCCAAGGTGATCGAAGCCAGGCAAGAGCCCGCCGTTGCTCGGGGCGAATTAGTGGCAGCTTATGGCGCGTACGACACCAAACTGCAGGGTTATTCGCTGAACGAAGCCATGGGGTTTTACGAGAATTACCGGCACGGGATCGGCGTGGTTCGGCAATCCTGGTGGGGGACCTATTTGTCGGCCGGATATCGAATCGGACGCGGTTCGTTCCAGCCTTGGTACAAGGAACGAGAGACCAACAAGGGGGGTGAGTTCAAGCTTGGTTTGGGGCAACCGCTGCTGCGAGGCTTTGCGATTGATCCTCAGCGGGTCGCGGTGTTCCAGGCATCGATTGACACCTTCGCCGCAGAACCCAAGATTCTGCAGGCTCTGCTTGATGCGTCGCGCGATGCCGCCAACAGCTATTGGGAATGGGTCACCGCGGGAGCCATTTTGCAGGCTCAACAAGAACTGTTGACCCTTGCGGAAACTCGTGGCGAACAGTTCAAGATATTGGTTGATGCCGGAAAGTTCGCGGAGATTGATTTGATCCTGAACGAACAGTTGATCGCCGAACGTCGCGGCAAGGTTTTGGAATCGCAACGTAAATTCCAGGCGTCCGCGTTCAAACTAGCACTTTACTTGCGAAACGACGTGGGCAACCCATTGATACCACCGGCGCAATGGGTCCCCCGTCAATTCCCGGCGGTGACGGCGCCTCCACAGGAGAACTTCAACGATCAGCTTTCCGCCGCTTTGGCACGTCGACCCGAACCACAACTGTATCAATACCAAATTCGCCAAGTCGAATTGGACCGCAGGCTGGCGTGCAACGATCGATTGCCGCGTCTGGATCTGATCGGTGAAATCTCACAGGACATGGGGGAAGCGGCGACGTCGTCGCGAGACAAAGGCGATTTTCAGTTGGTCATCGGCGTCGAGGGCGAGGTACCGCTGCAGCGTCGCAAAGCACTCGGGAAGATTCAATCAACAACCGCAAAGATCCGACAGTTGACGGAGAAACTGCGTCTTCAACGCGACCAGATCGCAACCGAGATTCAGATCGCGCGAAATGCACTTGAATTGTCCAGTCGCGTCGTCGATCAAGCGGAAGTCTCTCTGGAAGCCGCCATCGAATCGCTCGATCGATATAGCTTTGCGTTCGAACGTGGCAAAGTCGACTTGATCTATTTGAACCTATTGGAAACCAAAGCCAACGAGACGGAGATCAAGTTGATCGAAGCTCAGCGTGATTGGTTCGACGCGTTGGCCGACTATCAAGTCGCTTTGGGCTTGGACCCACTTGATCAAGCCATGAACGTCGCTGCCCTGCCCCCATCGGATCTACCCAAGGCCGGTCGCACTCTGCTGCACGAACAGCAACCAGACGACCTTATCGACCCCGAAGAATTTGAAAGCGATTGGGAAAAGCACACCGCACCCATCGAATGAACGACGACGCGTCCGCACTCCACTCCCCGCCGCTCACTTGAAAAAGCCCCTTTTTTATAAGGGGCCACCCATATTCTGTCGTAGAAAGCGTAAAACGCAAAAAGAGCCACCCATATTTTGCTGATCTTCAGGAGGGCGATAGGGCACACCCAAGAATCTGCCGTCATCCCTCTGCGTCACGACAGAAGAATGACGAGGCCACATCTGTCGTTTGCGCGTTGACGTTTTGCCTGTTTCCTGCCGCGACGATGCAGTGCCGCTGGTTAAAGAACCGCGAATCGCCGCATGGGGCCGTGATCGTCTTTCAAATTGCGGTGCAGAATACCCATCAGGCGCAACATTCAATGCAACGCCTCGGTAGGACGCCCATTGATCTAGCTGAAAATCTCGTCGCGAACGCTTGCAATTCGTCGCTAGTCGGAACAGAGCCCCAGTGGGTTATCCGGGGCGCACACCCAGTGCTGTCCGCACCGCACTGCTTCGCATGTTAGGGACCACCCATATTTTGCTGATCTTCAGGAGGGCGATGGGGCACACCCAAGAATCTGCCGTCATCCCTCTTCGTCACGACAGAAGAATGACGAGGCCACATCTGTGGCGTAAAAAGGGCCACCCATATTTTGCTGATCTTCAGGAGGGCGATAGGGCACACCCAAGAATCTGCCGCCATCCCTCGGCATCACGACAGAAGAATGACGTGGCCACATCTGTCGTTTGCGCGTTGACGTTTTGCCTGTTTCCTGCCGCGACGATGCAGTGCCGCTGGTTAAAGAACCGCGAATCGCCGCATGGCGCCGTGATCGTCTTTCAAATTGCGGTGCAGAATACCCATCAGGCGCAACATTCAATGCAACGCCTCGGTAGGACGCCCATTGATCTAGCTGAATATCTCGTCGCGAACGCTTGCAATTCGTCGCTAGTCGGAACAGAGCCCCAGTGGGTTATCCGGGGCGCACATCCAGTGCTGTCCGCACCGCACTGCTTCGCGTGCGAGACTTTCCGGCGTCCCCGCCGCACGCTTGAAGACGCGGCCAAAGCGGCGAACCACATCACACCAACCCCGAGAGTCGACGCCGATGCGCGACAGAATCGGAGCCAAGTGTTTTGGAATCGCTCCCGGTTTATCCGACCGAAGTTGCCGACCGGTCCAGTCGAGCAACTCCAAGTATCGAACCAGTGAAATCCCTAAGAAACCTTTCGAACTTGCCCGCCGTCCCGAATTCTCAATACAGGGGCCGACCGGATCTTTCGCCTCGTTGATCTCCACCGGGCTCATCCATCCGCTGTGTCGGCGGCGGCGACTTCGCTCCCACTCGTGCATGCTTGGCCGCAATCGACTCGGTTGCCGGGGCAGGTCATCGATGCGGTCTTTCGCTCCGGTGTAAGGGCTCGTTTCGGGTGTTTCGGCAATCGCTGCACGCACCGGATTCAAATCCACATAGGCCGCACAAGCGAGCAGGCTCGCTTCGTCCAGCAGACTTTGCAGCCGGTACCGCCCCTCCCAGAACCTGCCCGTGCATTCATCTTCGCGGTTGGCACGCCTGGCGATGAACTCGGCAATGCACCGCATCCACCAACTGACATCGGACAGTCGTCTTCGACGTTCGCCCAAGACCTCCGATTGATTCACCAGCGCCGCGATGTCCGCCTCCGTCGGCGGTTCGGCTGAACCATCCGGACGCCGGCGAATGGGGAACAGTCGCAGCCATCGATCGGCCACTTCCTGGTCGCTCCATGCAGCGACCACGTCCGGACGACTGCGAAGCACCAAATGCAAATGGTTGCTCATGACCGAATAGGTCAAGCAATCGATACCGAAGATTCCGGCCAAGAACTCCAAACGATCCCGAATCCACCGCCGCCGGTGTTCGAAAGATTGGCCAGTCAGCGGATCTTCACCGCACAAAAACGCCCGGCGGACGCAGCGTTGTACCGCGTGAAAGACTTGTACCTGGGCAGGATCCGCGACTTCGTAGCGTGGTTTTCGAGGCATCAATCCATTCCCTGTTTGTCAGTCGAGTCAACCGATCGTACGCATCGGCGGCCCGAGAGGCAAATAAAATGGGTGGCCCCTATTAAAGAGGACGGGGCGGTGATGGCTGCTTGTCGCTATCCGTTTAGGCGGATGCCGAGGGGGAGTGATTCGCCGAATACGGCGTCCTGCTCTTCGCTGGCAAGGTCGCCGCCGCTTTGAACGAGCTGAACGTAGTGTTCGGACGCGCTGTGTTGCCTGAGGAAAGAGGAGACTTGATCGCGGTCGCTTTGTGAAAGGTCCACGAATCGGTCGCCGGTCCGCCGGGCCAGTTGAACAAGAGCAAGTTGCAACATGGTGACAGTCTCGGGTGTCAGCGTTTCCGAGTTTGATCGTCCAAAGCGAATCAAGTCGTCACACCAAATCTCCGCTTGCCGTCGCGGCACGATCGACGACATCACGCCGGCGACCGGTCGCCGGCTGCCCAACCGTCCAATCGACCAAACCAAAGTCGGATGCTGTGCGGCGCGTTTGGGACGCTGCAAATCGGCGACCGCGGCATTTCCAAATCGAATTTTCTGTTCCACCGCGATCTGTTCCAACGATGCAATCAAACGCCACGCTTCGATGGCTTCATTGGCGGGAACACTCGTTTTGCCCACCAGAATCGACTGCCACGTGTTTGACAGTTGATTCTGTTGCGTTGACGTTAATCCACCGGCAATCCGACGCCATAGGATCAATGTCTCCAAACGCGATGCGGCTGCCGGAAACGCGATCTTCCCATGCACGCGACGCCACGTTTCGGCTACCCGCCAATCGTCCACGGCCATTCCGTAACCAGGGCGAAGACAGTAACCCGCCAGATTCAACCAACGTGCTTCCCGAGTGGCATCGGTGCGTCGGCCGGCTT
This sequence comes from Crateriforma spongiae, assembly GCF_012290005.1. Taxonomy (NCBI): domain Bacteria; kingdom Pseudomonadati; phylum Planctomycetota; class Planctomycetia; order Pirellulales; family Pirellulaceae; genus Crateriforma; species Crateriforma spongiae. The sequence continues at coordinate 98,984 of NZ_JAAXMS010000011.1, read as the reverse complement.
CAAGATCCATCAGACTTTGCCATAGCTCACGAAGAAGTGAGGGTGGCCATGCCGACCGGTGCTCACCGATCACACGCTGCAGTTCCTTCACCAACTTTCCAGGCTTCAACGCACCCGCCCGCTCTGAATCGAACACCGATGCGATGCACGCTTTAGCCTGCTGTACCACCGCTTGATCCACGATCCCGGCCGCTTCGCCAGACGATTGATGGGCTTCGCGATCCGTTTCGATAGTGCTGCGAATGTCAAAGTCAAGTTTCCAGCGTTGACGTGAATCGGTTTGCACACAGTGGATTGCAACCGTGCCAATTTCGCTCAACTCCGCTTCCAAACGCACCGCAACCGATCGATCATCGTTTCGGTTGCGGCCCTTCACCGCTGTCCGCACCGGTGGCAACGCAGACATGGATTGATTGTCGATTGGTACAACCTGATCCGATTGATCCGCCAACCGAGTGCTGCTGACCCAAACAGGAAATTGCACCGGAGTCCCCAACTGCATCATCAGCGGGTGCGAATCTGCGGTAAAGGTTTGGCCTGGCTGAGCGCTGCCCGGAATCAAAACCAAACCTGCCGGCGGATCTTGTTCGACTTGAAGGTAGTAGGAACGCCCCAGGTTGGCCGCAATTCGAACCCCTTTGCCGCGTCGAACCATTGCGTAATAGGCTGCCCCGCGGGCAACCGCCAAATCCAAACGGGCCGGCGTCAAAACTTTCGGTGTGTGACGAAACCAGCGTTGAATTGATTCGACGATTCGGTTCTGTAACCGGCTGGACGACATGACGCCGCCGTTGAACAGCACCAAAGTCGGATGGGTCTGGGCGGTTTCATCATCTTCGTCGATGCCGCTATGACGATGTTCGTTCAAGAATGCAGCCAGATGTCGCGTGATCGCCGCGTCGGCTGCATACGGTAATCCGAATTCTTGAAAGCCGCTGGACCCGGTCTGAGGCTTGTCCGCAAAGTCGACGACGGGAAAGAAACCATCTAAGACGACGCCATCAATTTCTTCGGCCGTCAATGTGACCTGCAATCCGCCGCTCAACAGCCCCGATCCTTCTCCCGGCAAATGAATCGTGTATTCGACCGGACGGTCATCCCCCAACATGACTTCTTTGGCGGTCCTGGATGCCCCGATCAGACGATCCCATTGGCTGGGTGACAATCCATCGGGACTGGCATCCGGCATGCCTTGTAACAGTTTCTGCTCGGCAAACTTGGCGATCGCCAGATCCAGATTGTCGCCACCCAAGATCAAATGGTTGCCGACGGCGACACGATGGAACTGAACCGTTTGCGTCGAATCGCTGTCGGCCGATCCGGATACCGCTGCCGATGCCGGCTTGACGCGAATCAGGGTCAGGTCGGTAGTTCCACCGCCCACGTCACATACCAGGACCAAGTCGCCGGGACGAACGGATTCGTGCCACTGGCCACCTTCGCGATCGATCCAACCATAAAACGCGGCTTGGGGTTCTTCCAATAAGTGCAAGCGTGGCAAACCCGCTTGCTTGGCCGCCTGCACCGTCAACTCTCTAGCGACTTCGTCGAACGACGCCGGCAAAGTCACGACCACATCCTGTTCACCCAGCGGGTGTTCAGGGTGTGCGTGATCCCAAGCGGATCGCAGATGCCGCAGGTAAGCTGCCGATGCCTCCACAGGCGACAATCGATCCGCTGTCGGGTCACCGTGCCACGGCAAAAACGCCGCTGATCGATCCACACCGTCGTGCGACAGCCAACTTTTTGCCGATTGAATTCGACGTCCCGGGTGTCGCTGCCCCGCGGTTCGTGCCAAAGTCCCAACACACCGGTCCGTCGACTCGGTATCCCAGGCCATCTGCAATGACGCGCCGGAACGTTCCGCATCGGTGCATTGGTAGTGGAACGATGGCAACGTCAATCGTGATTCACGAACGCCAAAGTCGACCCACTGCGGCACGGTAAAGTCGTCCACCTGCCAGCTGGACGCATCACCGTGTTCGTTATCCACGAAAGCCAACGCACAATTGGTCGTTCCCAAATCGATTCCGACGGCATACCGTGGCGATTCGTTGACGGAGTCGTCGGCATCGGCATGCGTTGCCCGGTTGGCGTCTTTGTTCATCACAGCGGCTGAGGGTTCGGTCGAAACAGGACGCAGGATTTTCGATGTCAAATCGTTCCGACGCAACCGGCGATCAATCACGCTGCACAACCAACGTGGACACCGACATGTGGGCTGCGTTTGCCAAGGCCGTGGAGGGCCTTCGTCCCGGCGAAGTCGTCAGCTATGGCGATATCGCTTTGGCCGCCGGGTATCCGCGTCGGCATCGTGCTGTCGGCACACTACTGCGGCAAAGTCTGGATGCCCTGCCTTGGTGGCGAGTCGTCTATTCGTCCGGACATCTGCCGCCGGTCAACCCGACTCTCCAAGCGTCCCGTTTGATGGACGAGGGTGTTCAGATTTCCGGCCTGAAAGTCACCCGGTCGCCATTGGGACGATTCGCCGAGGCATAAAACACCAGCGGCCCGGCAGGATCGTCGAAATTGTCAATTCGCATCATCACGGACGTTGAATTCCATCTTCCAAGCATCATCCGATTTGGTGCTGTGACACCACAATTCGAACATCCCCAATTCGGTGACTCGACTGCGGAACTGCACCGGAATGAAGGGATCGTCACCGGCCTGCTGGCTGGTCAACGTCAATTCAATCGGATCACTTTCGACCAATTCGTCTTCGGACCATCGGTCCAGTTGCACCCCGACGCCATCGTCGGCACGCACGCTGCTGGCGAAGAATCGGAACCGTGCCGGCGCACCGACGACAAGCCCGACCGGTTCGCCCGGGACCTCTGTCTCGGTCCCTTCTTCCATTCCCTGAGGCGCCACACACAATGCACGCAGCGGACGCGGTACCCCGGGGATCGCCAAGCCGGCCGTTTCGATGCCAATGTAATAGGACCTCGCTGTACCCCCGCGAATACGTATGCCGCCGCTTTGTTTGGACCAGCCGTAGTAGGCCGCACCGATGGCCACGGACGTGTCCAAGTCCTCCGGTCCGCCCAACACGGTCGGTGCGTTGTCGCACCACGACGCGATGGTCTGGACGACACGGTCACGGATGGCCGACGAGCGAAAAACACCACCATTAAGCAACACGTGGGTGGGTTGTGCCAAAGCCGAATCCGATGCGTCACCACCGGTTGCACCGGAGTGCTGTGCCAAGAACGTCGCGATGTGTTTTGTAATCGCGGGATCTTGTTCAAAAGGCAAACCGATATCTTGGAAACCCGATTGAGGTTGCCGCACAGGACGTTCGTCGGCGGAACAAGTCGGAAAGAACCCGTCCAAGACACAGGCAACAACTTCATCACGATGCAACGTCGTGCTGATGGTCGAAGCGATCAATGAACTGCCGCGTCCCAGCACCGACACCGTCTGTTCGTCCGGACCTTCCCCGGACAACAGTTTTTCCTTTGCGGCGCGACAAGCGTGCCAGAGCGCGACGCTTTGCCAAGGATCCAATTGGTGGCCTTCGGTGGCCAATTTTTGCGAAGCCAAGTGGGCGAGAGCCAAATCCATGTTGTCGCCACCGACCAGCAAGTGGTTGCCGACGGCCATCCGCTTCAGATTCAGTTCACCGTCGTCTTCATCAATCGACACCAAGGTAAAGTCGCACGTGCCGCCGCCAACGTCGACGACCAACATCACGTCGCCGGCTGACAATTCCCGTCGCCAATGATCCCCGCGTTCGGCCAGAAAACGGTACACGGCCGCTTGAGGCTCTTCCAGGAGCACAAAGTTCTCGTTCAGCCCGGCATCGATCGCCGCTTGTCGGGTCAATTCGCGAGCCGCCGGATCAAACGATGCCGGCACCGTTAATACCACTTGCTGGTCCGCCAAGCGGTGACCTTCGTGCTTGGATTGCCACGCTGCGATCAGGTGGCTCAGATACCGACCGGTGGCCGCGACAGCCGAAACCTTGGGCACATCGGCCGGTGATTGCCAAGGCAAAACGGCACTGCCCCGGCCGACCGACTGGTGACACAACCAACTCTTGGCGGCCACCACGACACGATGGGGATTGTCGGCGGCCTGATTGCGGGCATAAATGCCGGCCACACCGCCACCCGGTTCGCTTTGCAACGTGGTTCGCAGCGATTCAATTTCACCATCGCGCGGCAAATACAAGAACGATGGCAAATGCAGAAACGATTCCATCTGGCCCGGTTGCGCCAGTTGGTCGATCGGCATCACCGCGTCGGCGACGTCGTCGGGCGATACATCGGTTTCGTTGGAAAAGGTTCCCACCACACAATTGGTGGTCCCCAAGTCGATGCCGACGGAATAAGCAGCGGTCATAGATTGGTTTTCAGGCGAAAGACATCGAGATCGAAAAATCGACCCCGTTTTCTGTTAGTTTCGCCCAAGATTCAATCGCATCATCGCCGCCAGTTCCACCAGGTGTCGCAGACCGTCGCAATGGGCGGTGTAACGCAAACGAGGACGCAGTTGATCCGAAAGCGCCCGCCCGCCGATCAAAAGCGGTACGTTTTCGCCGATCGCTTCGGCCAGACGCACCTGAGCGGCGACAAAATTGGCGGCGTCGGCGACGACCGAAACGCTCATCCAAACCAATTGCGGCGAATAGTCATGAGCCGCCTGGACGAAACTGTCCATCGGAACGCTGGCCCCCAGACTGGTCGCCCGCCATCCGACCTCGCGGAGCGCCAATTCCACCATGGCGGTCGGCAATTGATAGGGATCACCCTCCGGTGAACCGCCGATCGCAACCGGTGCCCCCGCGGGCGGATCGGGCATCTGCGATCGCAAATCGTAGATCAGACGCATCGCGATGTCGCACCCACGACGCTCCTGATAAACGTCCAATTCGTTGCATTCCCAGGCACGACCGAATCCGTGCATGGCGTCGGTGATCAAGTTTTCCGCCGCTTCGCTGCGCGTCATCCCGGCGTCGATGCGTCGAGCTAATAAATCGCGGCAACGACGTTCGTCGCCCGCCGCTAGCGAATCCCGAAACTGCTGCTGCAACGGATCGGAAGCATTGCCGATCTGCGTCCGCCGATTGGGCGGCAAGACGGGCAAGCCCAGCACTTCCGGTTGGCTGAGCGAACGGTTCTGTGAAGCCAAGAAATGTTGCAGCGCATCCAGCGTGATCCTGCGGTGACCGCCCACCGTTCGGATCGTCGGAATCAGTCCTCGATCGCACCATCGCTTGACCGAGGATTCGCTGACCTGCATCGCCTGGGCAATCTGCTTCGGTGAATATTGCGGTTGTCGGGCGGCCACGGGATCTCGATTTGAACGTTTATGAAGGAGAAAACGAGCTGACGTGAACGTTTTGCGTCGAATCGTTCACTGCGACTGTAGGCAATTCGTCCAGTCTGGCAGCGTTCTTGGACGCAAAACAGCCAATTCGACGGCCCCACTTCCCATCGGTCGGCCGTCGGTCGCAAACAATCATACGCCTGTAAACACGTAGAAAAAGGTCATTTCCCGCATTTCTTCTCCAATCGACGGTATGCTGCTTGCTTTCCGAACCGACGAAAGATAGAACTTCCCTTGCGATGAACGTTTTGGCTGTTTAAAACGTCCACGTCGGCCGGTTGAGGTAACGATCGCCTCCACTCGCCTTTCGCGACTCACCAGATCTCTTACCGAGTGTTCGACATGCCCAAGACAATGCCCACGTCCGCCCGTCGCCCGGTCAGCCCCACCGAAGTCCAATCGCCCACGCCCAAACGGGCCAGCGATTTTCCCGCACGACGCCCCGGGTGGATGAACAGTGACGAATTGGCCGAAGCGGTCGCCGAGGTCGCTGGTGACCTAGTCGACTATCAATCGATGTCGGACGCTGAGCTGCGAATCGTCACCAAACGGCGTCTGAAAGCCGAAATTGATTTCATCGCCAACGACAACTTCACCAAGCCGGGTTGTGGCCAAGAGGTGTTTCGCGAGTCACTGGATCTGGCACCGCGACAAACCAGTCTCGGCATCGCCGCGATTCGAAAAAGCGGAATCGACTTGCCCGTCCACCTCAGTCGGTTGTGTGAGGCACCGCTGTTGAAGCCGGAGCAAGAACGGATGCTTTTCCAGCGAATGAATTTCTTGCTACAGCACGCGTCGATGCACCGTGCTTTGCTGAACCCCGATCGTCCGTCACGGCGACGACTGGAACTGATCGACGAGATGATCCGATTGGCCGATTGGCACCGTGATCGGATTGTGGAAGCAAACCTGCGTTTGGTGTTTTCGATCGTCAAAAAGTTCGTGAACACAAACAACGGATTCGACGAACTGCTTAGCGATGGCATCGTTGCCCTGATTCGAGCCGTTGAAAAATTCGACTTCGATCGCGGTTTCCGATTCAGCACGTACGCCACCCAGGTCGTCCGTCGTAATTCGTATCGGACGGTTGTTGTGAATCAGCAAGAACGCCAAAAGGTGGCCGGGGGAATCCAGGACATGGACATCGATATCAGTGACGACGAACGAACGTCGGCGATCAGCGAAAAACGCTGGCATGAATTACGAAGCCGACTGGCCGTGATGTTGAACGACTTGGATCGACGCGAGAAGTTGATCATCCGTGCTCGATTCAGCCTGGGTTCGCACCGTAAAGTTCATACGCTGCAATCGTTGGCCGATCGCTTGGGTGTTTCCAAAGAACGTGTTCGCCAATTGGAACGCCGAGCCATGGACAAATTGCGTGCCATGGCGGGGGATGTCAAACTGGCTGACTTGGAAGCGTAAACGCTGCACCGGAAAATTCGTCCGCAGCCGTGTAGCGTTTTCGTCGGCTGGTCAGACACTTCCGTCGCCGGATCGGTAAGAACCGCCACCTTTTAACTTGGGGCCAAGCTGTCGTGACTCGATATGTTGCCGAAAGCCGGTTGCCGGTGTCGCAGGAGCAGGCGTTTGCCTATCACGAACGCCCCGGATGTCTGCAGCGTCTCACGCCGCCCTGGGAATCCGTCTCGGTAGAGAAATCGGACGGAACTCTGCAAGCGGGCAGTCGCGTTGTTCTGAAAACGTCATTGTTTGGCGTTCCTTTGCGGTGGGTCGCGAGACACACCGTCTACGATCCGCCATCGGAGTTTGCGGATGTTCAAGAATCGGGCCCGTTTGCCCGTTGGGAACACCGTCATCGCTTCGTCGCGGACGATCAAGATTCGTCTCGCCTGATCGACGACGTAACTTACACCGTTCCGGCGGGTTCGATCGGCAATGCACTCGGCGGCGGTGTCGCCCGAGGCAAAATTGAATCGATGTTTGCGTATCGCCACCGCGTGACTCGTGACGATCTGGAATTGGCGGCTGGTACACCACTGTCGCCACAACGAGTTGCCATCAGCGGTGCGTCCGGGATGGTGGGAGATGCTTTGTCGTCGATGATGACGCTGCTCGGTCATGACTGCCGTGACATCGTGCGAGACAAAGCCAGCGATGAAAGCGAAATCGGTGCCTGGTCGGACGATGACGCGGTGCAAAAGTTCGAACAGGTCGACGCCGTGGTTCACTTGGCCGGAAAGCCGATCGCGTCGGACCGCTGGACCGACGAAGTCAAGCAACAAATCCGTCGCTCACGTGTCGACAAGACTCGCGATCTTTGCGAGACGCTTGCCAAGTGCACGAACAAACCCAAGGTGTTGATTTGCGCGTCGGCCAGCGGCATCTACGGAGATCGTGGCGACGAAATATTGACGGAGGATAGCGAGCCCGGTGATGACTTCTTGGCCGATGTGGCAAGTCAGTGGGAATCCGCCTGTCGTCCTGCGGTCGAAGCGGGCATTCGTGTCGTGAACGCTCGGTTCGGTTTGATTCTTTCGCCTGCGGGCGGTGCGCTTGAAAAGATGCTGACACCGGCCAAGTTTTGCGGCGGAAAGTTGGGTAGCGGCAATCAGTTCTATTCCTGGATCGCCTTGGACGATGTCCTCGGTGGGATTTATCACAGCATCGCCAACGACTCCGTCAGTGGCCCGGTCAATTTTGTCTCGCCCGAACCGATTCGCAACCGCGATTTTGCCACCATCCTTGGTCGTGTGCTGGGACGTCCATCACTGTTTCCCGCGCCGTCCGCCGCACTGCGACTCGGTCTTGGCGAAATGGCCGACGCGTTGCTGCTTTCAAGCACGGCAATCATCCCAAAACGGTTAAGCGATTCGGGATATCGATTCCGTTTCACGGATCTTACGGACCAACTGTCTTACTGTCTGGGCAAACATCGATTGCCGTCATCGACATCGGATCCCAATTCCGAGAAAACGGTCCAAGCGGCATGAACGCGGGTCAGTGGGCAGTTTTATTGAACGTCGCGTCGACGTGGTACATGGTCGGCCTGATTTGGGTCATACAGATCGTCCACTATGCGATGTTTGACCAAGTCGGCGAACAGAATTTTCAACGATACGCAGTGGATCATGCCCGACGAATCACGCCGGTCGTCGGCATCCCGATGCTGATTGAATTGGCAACGTCGGCTTATCTGGTTTATCGCCCGCCGCCACAGTTGAGTGTCTTTTGGCTGTGGGTCGGACTCGTGATGGTGGGCTTGATCTGGTTGTCCACCGCGGCGATTCAGGTGCCGTGTCATGATCAGTTGGGACGTGGATTCGACGCGGACGTTTGTCGCCGCCTGGTTCACAGCAACTGGATTCGCACGGTCCTCTGGTCGGCTCGCGGTGTCTTGACCTTCTATCTGGTCAGCCGATTGTTGTCGGCGGATTGATTCGTTGTCGCCCGACGGACATGTTATATGTCGCACGCCGGCGGTTTTTCCGGTGTGATTTCAAAGGCCTGTAGGGACGAAAGTGACCTTTGCCGGATCCGCTTTCCGACGCATTCAAATAGGGAGCATTGCGGGAATGAAGTTTTGTCTAACCAAGGACACGTGCCGCCGAATCTCGGGGCTCGCCGCCGCGTTGTGGATCGGATTGACGATTGTACCCAGCGTCCAAGCCCAGCAATCAGCCGATTCGCCGCGTCGACAAGCCAGGGCCAATCGAACCAAACAATCGGGGATCGACAAGACGCTGTTCGCCGCGGACGTCGACCCAGGTGACAACTTTTACCGCTATGCGAATCAAGTGTGGTTGGACTCCACCAAAATTCCCGGCGACAAAGCGGATTACGGGATCTTCACGGTCTTGAGCGACCGGACACGACAACGTGTGCGAGTGCTGATCGAAAACGCGGCACGGAAAGAGGCTGAACCGGGAACGCCGGCGCAGAAGGTCGGTGACCTGTACAACGCCGTGATGGACACCGCGGCACGCAACGAGGCCGGGTTACAGCCGATTCAATCATTGATCGACAGCATCGATGCGGCGGAGGATCGTGATTCGTTGGCGGCCGTCATGGGCAAACTGGTCACCGCCGGTGTGTATGGCCCGTTTGCGCCGTATGTCTCGGTGGACGCAAAGAACAGCGACGCCTACACGGTGTACGTCACGCAGTCCGGACTCAGCCTGCCCGATCGCGACTACTACCTGGAAGACAACGAACGCTATCAAAAGTTGCGTCAGCAATTGTCCGAGTACATTGCGGATCTGTTGAAGGTCAGCGGAGGTGACGTAGAACAAGCTTCGGCGGTGATCAAGATTGAAACTCAGATCGCCGAAAACCACTGGACAAAGACGGAGAATCGCGACCCCGACGCGACCTACAACGCAACGAGCCCCGCCGATTTGAATCAAATGCTGGGTTCGTTCGATTGGCCGGCATTTGCATCGGCTTGTGGGATCGAAGGGCAAGACAAGTTTGTTGTCCGTCAGCCGAGTTACTTGCAGGCGTTCGGCAAGTTCTTTGAACAACAAGATCTGGCGGCGTGGAAAGCCTACTTGAAGTTCCACACCGTGGATGCGTACGCGTCGTCGCTGACCGAAACCCTGGAAAAACGGCACTTCGACTTTCACGATTCGGCCGTCAGCGGTATCGATCAACAGGAAGCCCTTTGGAAACGCGCGGTCGGTGTAACCGGCAGCGTCTTGGGCGAAGTCGTCGGCCAACTGTACGTCGAAAAGTACTTCACGCCGCGTGCCAAGCGTCGGATGTCGGAGCTGGTGGACAACCTGAAAGCCGCGTTCGAAAAGCGGATTGATCAACTGGATTGGATGGGCGATGGAACAAAGAAACAAGCCAAGCAGAAACTGGACTTGTTCACCACGAAGATCGGTTATCCGGACAAATGGAAAGATTATTCGTCGCTGAAAATCGAAGATGGCCCTTTGGCGAAGCATTTGATCGATGCATCGCGTTTTGAACACCAGCGAGAACTGGACAAGTTGGGCGGACCGATCGATCGCAACGAGTGGCATATGACGCCGCAAACGATCAACGCGTACTACAACCCGGTGATGAACGAGATCGTTTTCCCGGCGGGTATTCTACAACCCCCGTTCTTTAACTTGGCCGCCGATGATGCCGTCAACTATGGCGCCATCGGTGCCGTGATCGGGCATGAGATCTCGCACGGCTTCGATGACAAGGGCAGCAAGTACGACGGACATGGCAACTTGCGGATGTGGTGGACGCCGGATGATCGCGATGAATTTGAACGCCGTGCATCCGTTTTGACGACTCAGTACGACGGCTTTGCCCCCTTTGACGACATGAATGTCAACGGCAAGCTGACGCTGGGCGAAAACATCGGTGATCTCGGCGGATTGAGTGTTGCCTATGAGGCGTACCGCTTGTCACTTGACGGAAAAGAAGCGCCGGTCATCGACGGTTTGACTGGTGACCAGCGGTTCTTTCTGGGGTGGGCACAGATCTGGCGGCGGCTGTATCGCGAATCGGAGTTACGCAAGCGGCTGATCACCGACCCGCACAGTCCCAGCGAATATCGGGTGAACGGAATCGTGCGAAACATGGACGCTTGGTATGACGCATTCGACATCCAAAAGGATGACGAACTGTACCTTGCACCGGAGGACCGGGTCCGTATTTGGTGACGATCTGATGGGTGTTTAGCAGACCGTGCTTCGCCATCGTCGTCTTTTGCAGAGTGAAATAGGCGTGTCGGTAATGCAGCGTTCGGTAAGCCATGACATCGCTAGCCAAGGGTTCCCTTGTTTTGCAGGGAGACGCCGACGCTAACGTGCTCGGCGCAATGCACGGCGGGATTCGAACGCTAGTTTCGCAGAGCGAAAGGCGACTTTGCGGACAAACGCGGTGTCCTAAGCGGCTTTGTACAGGATGCCGCTGCGTTTCCGACCGTGGGCTTCGATTGCACCGGTTTGTCGCAACACATAGGCGATCTTTTGTGCCACCCATCGCGGCCGATCGATTCGTTTTGCTAAATCAGCGGTGTCGAACGCTTCACCGCCGTCGGGCAACCCGACCAGTGCCAACAAATCCTCTCGCTGACGAAGCTCAATCGATTCGCCGATTGATTCCAACATCACATCAGCAACGTCATAGTCGGTGTTCCACCGGCGGCGGCGACGCCGGCCCTTGGTCGGAACACGAAGCTGTTGAACGTCGACACAGGGAGCTTCGATGACCAGATTTGGATGTGGGAAAAGTCGCGTGAAGTAGATGAGGTCTTCGAACAGATCCAGCGGGCCGCCCTTTTTCGGGCTAAGCCGACGCGACGTGATGGGCCCGTCTTTTTTCTTGGACTTCAAGATTCGCGTCCGGTGGACCACCGGTTTGACCACTCGCACACGATGGCGTTTGACCAAGTCCGCGATCTTGCGACCGATCGCGGACAGCGATGCACACTGGACCTCGATCAGTTCGTCGCCGCGCAAGGCATCGATGCGATAGCGGCCGATCCGCATTTCAATTTCGTGCGGCGAACCGGCGTACAGTTCTTTCAACTGGCGGTGTAGCGTCGTTTCCATCCATGACCACGCTGGGACGATGCCAGCCTATTCCGGTTCGATGCCGAAATCGCGGATCGTGCATAAGGTTTTTAGTTCCAGATCGACTTTGGCAAATGCTTCGCTACCACCGGCCAAACGGTCGATGATGCCGATCACGTACTTCACATCCAATCCGAACTCGCGTGCGGCTTGGACGGCGCGAATCGCACTGCCACCGGTCGTGATCACGTCTTCGACGATCACCACCGACTGACCCGGCTGAACCGGGCCTTCGACTTGTTTTCCAGTGCCATGTTCCTTGGCTTCTTTGCGAACCATGAAGCCTTTTAGCGGCAACGATTCCAGACCGGCAACGGTCACGATCGATGCGGTGATGGGATCGGCACCGATGGCCATGCCACCGACGGCGTCGGGCAACGGACCGGACTGCTTCATCACGTCCAGCATGCCGGCGGCGATCAACGTTGCACCCTTCGGATGCAAGGTGATCTTGCGGCAATCCAAGTAATAGCTGGCCTTTTTGCCGCTGGCCAAGGTGAATTCGCCGCGCTGCAAAGACTCCGATTGCAGCAGGGCCAACAAAGCGTCGCGGTCGTAAGGGACGTTCATTGTGGTCAATCAGTCAGGTCGGTGAATGGATGCGATCGGTCGCGGCGGTGCGTCGCCACGGCTCGCAGGTCCTTTCCCCCGCGAACACGCCAAGCGTAATGATCGGCGTCAGATGACAACAGTGGACGTGCCTTGGGCGTGTTTGAAATGCCGTCATCCCGAACGCGTCGACGCCTAACGTCGGATCGTCACGCTGCTGCCCTGTGACAGGATGCCGAACAAGTCGCCGGCAAATCGACCGGCCACGCTGATGCAACCTTTATCGGTCGGACTGTTGCTGTCGGGGCTGCCGTGAATGCAAAGCTGACCACCCAAGTCCATCCACATGCTGCCGTAGGGATTGTTGGGGCTGCCGGGCGGAATCGGCGATCCCGCGGCATCGTAATAGGTGCGTGCTGATTGTTTGTCCAACACGGTGAACGTGCCTTCGCGTGGCGATGGATCACTGCCGATGGCGATCGGGAATCGCCCCGCATAAAGGTCGCCCAAGAACAACGTCATCTCGTTGCGTTCCAAGTCGACTGTTGCACGAAACGGACCACGCAAGACCTTCAGATCTGTTCCCGGCAACACGGTGATCGGATCGTCGATGCCATTGATGTTCGCCAACAACTGCCAAGGAATCTCGTACTTCGCGGCGACTTGCATCAGGGTTTCGTTTTGCCCGACGCGGTGGGGCTGTTCCAACAAATGCTTGGTCGAATAGACGACTTCGCGAGCCAACGGGTCCAGTCGGCTTAGCAGTACTTCGCGATCGGCATCGGACAGGCCCGGTTTTTCAAAGAACAAACTGAGTGTCGCCAACGCTTGCTTCTTTTGATCGCTGGCGTACTGCTGGTCAGCCATGTGAACCGCGTTTGCCAATCCGAAATCCGAGCTGGACGATTGCGATGAATCCTTGGCAACTTCGGCGGAATCAAACAGCGGGTTTTCACGAATGCTGCCTTGACCATCGTCGGCGAACGTCGGTGAATTGCTACCCAGTGCGTCGACTGCAGAGCCATCGTTTTCGGCGGGTACGTTGGTCGGAAGGTCGGACTGAGCACTGACTTGTTGATTCCATCCGCTGTCGGTGCCATCGAAGACGGCGCCGGCGAGTTCGGCCGAAGGCATGTTGAAGTCGTCACTGCCGGTCGAATCAAACTGCTCGGTTCCGCTGATTTGAATGTCGGCGGTTTGGCCACCGGTGTCAGGCAAATCCATCTCGGGGGTGGACGATGACGGGCCGCCCAAATCCGCGTACTGGTCGGAGATGTCGCCGTGGATGGCACCACCGCCATCGCCCAGCAGACTGGAGGATTGATCGTCGATACTGCCGGTTACCCCGGTTTGGGGCACTCCGGCGGGCGGCATTGCCCCACCGTCGGCCATCATCGGATCGCCCGATGCGAACGCGGTACCGGTGTCAAAATCGCCCATTTCATCGCCCAGACTGATGTCCAGATCGCCGGGCATGCCGACGTCGATGCCGAATTCTTCGGTGGCACGGACGAGTTCGTCCATTGCGGGGCCGGCCGTTTGAGGTGGCGTCGTCAGCGACACGTACGCAGCGTACATGACCGTGACCAGTAAAACGACGATGGCGGATGTCTTCAGCGTTTGCACGACGGTCCTCCGTGACCGCTGTCGGAGCGAGAACTAAAAGCAGCTTCGTAGGCTTTAGCAGGTTCCCCCCGCTGGGTTCTAGATCAATTGGAATGCGCTCGGTCAGATTCGCTAAACTGACCGCGGCGGTTAAGATTTAGCAATCTTCTGCGTGATCTTCGCCGTCGCAATGATCTCGTCATGAGGTTCGCCACGCCCGTTTGTTCTTCAGCGAAAAAACTTCCATGAATTCGAACAAGACTCAGAAAACCACAGCTTCCGAAGCCGCTCCGGTGCAACCTGCTGCAAATCGTCGTCAATTCTTGTCGACCGCCGGCGCCGCGGCAGGGGCCGTCGCCGCAACATCGGGGGTACACACCCAAGTATTGGGCCAAAACCCTCAGTCGCCAACCGAAGCGGTTCGAATCGCGTTGGTCGGAGCGGGCGGACGTGGCGGCGGCGCGGTCAACAATACGTTGACGATCAACCCGAACGTTGAACTGGTGGCGATCGCCGACATCGACGAAGAAAAGCCCGCGCGACTGCGGGACCAAATGGCCAAACGCTACGAGAAGAAGGTCAAGATCACCGACCAGTCGCTGTACACCGGTTTGGATGCGTACAAAAGAATCTTGGACGACGAGAGCGTCGACCTTGTCATCTTCACCACTCCGCCCGGCTTCCGTCCGCAACACGTGATGGATGCCGTCGACGCCGGCAAGCATGTGTTCGCGGAAAAGCCCACGTGCGTCGACCCGGCCGGATACCGCGTTTGTTTGAAAGCGCACCAGAAGGCGATCGCCAACAAGACCGCGATCGTCACGGGTACCCAGTATCGTCGCCAGGTCAACTATGTCGAAGCGATCCGTCGACTGCACGCGGGTGAAATCGGCGACATCATCGGTGCGACCAGCCGCTACTGCAGCAACGGCATCTGGTACCGCAATCGCCGCGACGGAATGTCGGACACCGAATACCAAATCTACAACTGGATGCACTTCATCTGGTTGTCCGGTGACCAAATCACCGAACAAGCGGTGCACAACATCGACCTGATGAATTGGCTGATGCAAGGCCCGCCGGAATCCGCATTCGGCGGTGGCGGCCGGTTCACTCGACCGGAAGACAGCGAAATGTGGGACAGCATGTCGATCGACTATCGCTATCCCGGCGACCGTTTCATCAGTTTCAAATGCCGACAAATCCCCGGTGCCAAAGGCGAAACCGGAACCAAGATCTATGGATCCGAAGGCACCGCGCAAATCTTGGGCGGCAACGGCGGCGCGTGGCTGAAGGACAAAGACGGCAATGAAATTTGGTCGATGAAGGGTGACATCGGTGCCGCGTATGAACAGGAACACAAAGACTTGGTTCAGTCGATTCGTGCCGGTGACCCGATCGTCGAATTTGCGGAAACCGCCGCCAGTTCGCTGACGGCCGTGATGGGTCGGATGGCGGCGTACAGCGGACAATACGCCACTTGGGACTTTGTGACCAAAGAATCAACGTTGCAACTGTTCCCCGACGAAATCGATTTGTCGGCGTCGCGTGAATCCAGTCACGCGATCCCGGGCAAGACCAAACTGGTCTGATCGCCCACCGCAGCAACGCCGCACGTCTAGCGGCGCGGGATGTAGAAATCGACCGTGTCTTTTCGCATGATGCGGTACTTCACCCCGTGCCGCCAAAGCACAAAGTAGGGACTGAACGGGTCGACCAGTGCGATCGCATCCTGGTCGTTCCCGTCGCCCGCTTGATCACGGACGACTTCGCGATAAAGCGGCCACATCAAATAGTCTCGCAGCATCGCGTCGCAATTGATGAAGTAGAAAGCGGGACGCAACGTTTCCGCCAAGCCCGCGTGGGGCATTTCGATTCGACCCGTCAACTGGCCGACGCGATCCTGAAAGACCTTCAACAATTCGCTGCGATTCACATCGTCTTTGGGGTGCTTGGGCGGTGCCCCTTCCAAAACGCGAATCTCCGGCATTGGATCCAATGCGGCGGCCGTGATATCGTCGCCCGTGATCGCGGCAAGAGCACGCAAACCACGCAGCCAGTCACGCCCCGCCTTGGAAACGATTTCCGCGGGAATCGGATCCGGACGACGAACGACAAAGTACAAATCACGACGTCCGTCGGGCCGTTGGTTGTGTCCGGCAACGTCGTACAGACGGTCCAACCGATCGTGGACTTCGTCACCGCCCGGAAGATCGCGAAACACGTCGCCCAAGCCGGTGCCGTCGGGACGAAAGTGTTGGAAAAAGCCGATCAGACTGTCCGGGCCGTCCATCACCGGACCACCGGCGTCATCTTGGCCGATGATGTTGGCGGCATCACGACAACGTTCGATCAATTCGGCCGGTTGAATCAAGAACGTGAATCCTGGTTGAAGGTCGATGGATCAAGCGCGCCGCCGGAACCGATTCGCCAGACGTCAAGACGGCCCGAGAACATGCGGGCATGGACGGTCATGGGGGCATCCACGGTGTCGGCTGCGAAAACCGGGTTACTGTAGCGGCGCGATCAAGTCGCACCAGGTCCGGCGGTGATCGATCGACCTGAAGCGTCTACTGACGCTCGATCCATTCATTGATTTCGTCGGTGATCGTCACGTATTCGCCGATGAACTTCATCATCCCCGCGACGACCGGTTCGTGCGTCGCCAACGCCAGCCCCGATAAACTGTTGGACTGCATCATCGGGACCAACCCGGTCGCCGATCCACGACCGATGCGTTTCTTGGTGGCTTCGATTTGCTTGGCCAATCGCATCGCCTCTTTCGCATCGTCCGAACCCGAACCGGCGACGATCATCGTTGGCAGACGGATCATCGCAGGGTCACGAATCACTTTGTCGATCGCCAATCCTTTGAATGTCTTTTTGGGGCTGACATAGATCACCGCTTTGACGTCTTGGCCCTGTTTCTTGCGGCCGACACTGGGAAAGGCCCAGTCGCGTTGCGTCCAGGTCGCGCCAAAAATGGCGCCTTCGCCGACGCCGATCACCACCAAAGCGTTCAGGTTCAGCTTGCCGTCGTTATTCTCGTCCTTCAAGAAACCCTTGGCGGCTTCCAAGTCCGACGACACGATCGCTTCCATGTCGGAGCGTCCCATCCGCTGAGGATCAAACTCTCTTTCTCGGCCGCTGCGGTCCACATAAGTCCGGCTGCCACCGTGGGCGCGGTACTCGGGGATCAAAACCGCAAAACCTTGCTTTTGATAAAACTTGGCCATCGGCAAGTATGGACTGGCTTGCCCGCCCCATTCGTGAATCAACAGAATCGGGATCGCCTGTTTCTTCTTCGTCGACTCCAGATAGATCGCACGCAACTTCACGCCGTCGCGAGTGGTCAGGGTCACGGTGCGTGGTTCTGGTTCCGCCGGCTTTGCCGTTCGGCGCTGTCGCCCCGGACGTGTTTCTTGGGCCGACGCACTGGACGGCAGACCAACGATCAATGACGCGGCCGCCAACAACAACAGGCCCGTTCGTCGTGACAAAATTTGAAAAGACAAGCTTGAAAGCATGATTGGAATCGCCAGAAGATTCGGTCGGTTCGAATGATCAATGTTCATTCTAACCACCGACGGTCACCGCTTCACATCCTTTCCGTCGATGCGACCCGGCATCAAGCAAGACCGACGGCGTATGATTTCGATCCAGCGTTTACCTGGCGACTTCGATGAAGTGGGATTCACGCACCACGGTGACCTTGATTTCACCCGGGTACGTCAATTCCTGTTCAAACGCTTTCGCGATCTCGCGACAGATCACGGCGGCGTGTTGATCATCGGTGTTTTCGCTGTTGACCAAGACACGAAGCTCTCGACCGGCACTGATGGCGAAAGCCTGATGAACGCCGTCGAACCGCTTGGCGATCGCTTCCAGTTCTTCCATCCGTTTGACATACCGCTCCAGCGATTCACGGCGAGCCCCGGGGCGACTGGCGCTGCAGGCATCCGCGGTCGCTACCAGCATCGTATACGGATATTCGGTCACGATTTCATCATGGTGTCCACGAGCCGCGTGGACGACGACATCGCATTCCCCCGACCTTGCCAACAGATCGCCACCGATTTTGGGGTGGCCGCCTTCCAGTTCGTGGTCCGCCGCTTTGCCAATGTCGTGCAGCAGTCCTGCGCGGCGTCCGAGGTCGCCGTCCAGTCCGATCATTTCGGCCAACAGCCCGCTGATGAAGGCGACTTCGACACTGTGACGTAAAACGTTCTGGCTGTAGCTGGTCCGAAAATGCAATCGGCCCAGCATCTTGATCACGCGTTGATGCAGCCCGCTGACGTTGACTTCATCGGCTGCTTCGATGCCTTTGCGTTCGATGAAGGAATCGATTTCCTTCTCCGTCGCATCGACCGTTTCTTCGATCTTCGACGGGTGAATCCGTCCGTCGGTGATCAGCTTTTCCAGTGATGCCCGCGCGATCTCGCGACGCACCGGATCAAACGCGCTGACGATGACCACACCCGGCGTGTCATCGATGATCAAATCCACGCCGGTCTTCTTTTCGAACGCACGAATGTTTCGACCTTCGCGACCGATGATTCGTCCTTTCATGTCATCCGTCGGGACGTCGACGGTGCTGGTCGTGGATTCGGCGGTGTGTGCCGACGCGAAACGCTGGATCGCGGTCAACAACATCTCACGACTTTGTTGTTCGACTCGCTGCTGCAATATTTTTTGATGTTTCAGAAGCGTCGCACCGACTTCGCTTTGAAGTTCATCTCGCAACGAATCCAATAATTGATTCGTCGCCTCGGCCCGCGAAAGCCCGCTGGCCTTTTCCAACACCTGGGCCTGTTCGTCGATGCGTTGTTGCAACAGTTCGCGTTGTTGATCCAAGTCACGCGTTTTTTTGGTCAACACGTTTTGACTGTGTTCCAAACCGCGCTGTTGTTTGATCAGACTTTCTTCCTGGGTGGCCAACAGTTCTTCGCGGCGTTCCAGCTTGCTGATCAGCTTGTGTTGTTGGGCACGTTCGGCGGCCAAGTCCTGTTCGGCATCGCGACGCAACTGCAACGCTTGTTCTTTGGCGTCAACGATGATCCGGTTCCGCTCGACTTCCGCTTCCCGTCTGGCGGCTTCTTTGGTTTCTTTCGCCTGTGTTTCCAAGCGTTGTTGGAATCGAGCGTACATCCGCTGGGCCACCGCCAACACGGCGGCCACGCCCAAGAAGAAAAAGAAGAGGCAGTAAAGGATGAATTGAGCTGTCTCGGCAGTCATGTCGCCAACGCGCGTCTTGCTGGGTCAGGGACGTTGAATCTCGTTGCCGGAATCGAAGCCCGTAGTGACCTTTCTATGTCAAAAGCGACCGCCTAAGGACGGCTCGCTGAAAGTTGCCATGGTAGCGGTATTTGTCCACCGGCGGTATCACCGTCGCCTCGCCCCGCCAGACCCGCATGCGGAAAAGCATCCGTCGTGCGGGGAATGAACCGGTCAGGCGGAATGGGTGGCCATCAACGGTTCCCGTCGCGGCGGTGATTGTCGCCCGCAGCGACCGTGGCCATGATTTCGATATGTCCAGCCGTCCGATCGAAACGTCGATGTCCCCCCCGCCACAGAATCACTGGGACCGCCTGTTGGCCGGCATCGGGCAGCGTTGGCCGGCCTCACGTTGGACCGACACGGGCGTGGTGGTCGGTTGCAGCGGTGGTGGCGACAGCGTCGCATTGCTGTTGGCCTTGCACACGATCCTGCGACAGACCGACGGTTCCGGGTTCTTGGTCATCGCACACTTCAACCACGGTCTTCGCGGCGACGCATCGTGTGGCGACGCGGAATTTGTGTCGGACTTGGCGAACAAGCTGGGTTTGACGCTGCGGTCAATTCAGGCGAGGCCTGGCGAAAGTGTGTCCGACGAATCAGCCCTGCGCGACCAACGCTTGGACTTCTTTCATCGCGTCGCATCCGACACCGGAGCCCGATACGTCGCGCTGGGGCACACCCGCGATGATCGCGTGGAAACGTTTTTGCACCATTTGTTACGCGGCAGCGGACCGGCCGGTCTGTGCTCTCTGCCCGCCTTTCGGCCACTCGGTCACACGCCCGAACGCAACGATTTCGTCATCGCACGGCCGCTACTGGATCTGCACCGCAGTCAAATTCGCCAAGCCCTGTCGGAGATCGGCCAGTCATGGCGCGAAGACGCCAGCAACCAGGGAACCGAATACACACGAAACTGGATCCGACACGACGTCCTGCCGGTTTTGCGTCAGCGGTTTCCGCAAAGCGACGACGCCATTCTTCGCGCCGCAGCCACGCTGGAATCTTGGCGGGAAGTCATCGACGAGTCGGCCCAGCGATGGTCAGACCGAGCGATCCGATGCCTTCCGGCGACGCCCGACGGACCGACCATCGAAATCGACGCCGGCGATCCACCCGCGAAGGCCGTCGTCGTGATGGCGGTCCAACAATCCTGGGACCAGTTGCTTTGGCCTCGCGGCGGCATGAAAGCGACGCACTGGACAACGATCGACCAACATGTCCGACTGGGCGACGCTGTTGCGCGAACCGAAAAGCCCACTGCCCGAGACACCGTCGTGCCCGCATCGGCCACCGTGATGTTGCCCGGTTCGGTTCGACTTTTGCGATCCGGTGAGCGTATTCGGTTGATCAGGCCAGCGCCTTGACCGCTTCGATCACTTGATCGTCGTGCCCATCGACGCGAACCCGTTTCCACACTTTGGCCACTTTACCGTCGGCGTCGATCAAAAAGGTCGACCGTTGGATGCCCATCGACTTTTTGCCGTACATGTTTTTCTCGCGATACGCACCGTACTTTTCCGACATCTTGTGATCCTTGTCGACCAGCAATGGAAAAGGCAGGTTGTATTTGTCTCGAAAATCCTGGTGGCTTTCGGCCGTGTCACCGCTGACGCCCAGCAATTGCACGCCCAGGTCGGTCAGTTCCCCGTAACGGTCGCGAAACGCACACGCTTCCTTGGTACAGCCCGGCGTATCGTCTTTGGGATAGAAGTACACGACGACCGGCTGGCCCTTCAGATCGGACAGTTTGACCTTATCGCCGTCGGCGTCGGGCAATGTGAACGCGGGGGCTTTCGTACCGGCTTCGATCCAGTCAGCCATGGTGTTTGGTTCCTAATTTGCTGCAGTTATGGGGTCGACGGAGGTTTGGACCGCTAATCATTACGGTCACGATCTGATAAAAACGGGTCTCGCGGCAGTTTTACAGCCTGACAATGGTGCCGCGGCGCGTTCCCTCGGATCGTGCACCCTGCCGGGCGGCCTGTCCATCGGACATCCCATGGAATCCGTCATCGCGCAGTGCCCATCCCCATGACGACCGAGACCGTGACGACCGAGAATGATCCCGGCCCGGCATCGTCGATCCCCTTTTTACGAATTGAAGCAGTTTTCGTGACCGAATCCGAAACGCCTTCGAACGACGGACCCGAATTGACGCCCCAAACGGACGCCAGTGGCGATGGCGATACGGGACAACAAAAGTCCAAACCGGTGTCTGCCAACCAATGGATGACGACCGATTCTTGGGCCATCCGGCCTTTGGGGCTGGACGGCAGTCGCAAATTGGCCCGCGCGGCGATGAAAGTCGCACTGGAAAACAAGGCCGACGATGCATTGGTCTTGGACGTGTCGGGACAGTCCGCGGAATTTGATTTCTTCGTCGTCGCGACGGGGACCAGCCGCCGGCAATTGCATGCGATCAGCGAACAGATCGACGACGTTCTGCAGAAAGATCTCGGTGACCTGCGAATGGGCATCGAAGGCTATCAGGAAAGCAGCTGGATCGTATTGGATTACGGCAACGTCGTCATTCACCTGTTCGATGAAGACACCCGCCAGTATTACGACCTGGAATCGTTATGGGCCGATGCCAAGTGCTTGCGATGCGAAGACTTGGATCTGCGGCCCGACGGCACGGAAATGACGCCACCATCTGAATCGAAAGATTGACTCGCGATGCACCTGCCCCGTGAACTGCAACGCCGGTTCCATGAAGTGATCCGGCAACACGTGGACGATCCCGGACAGTATTCAGGGATGATCCGCCCCACCAATGATCCCAAGTTCGGCGATTATCAGTGCAACGCCGCGATGCCGTTGGCCAAGAAGGTCGGCGGTACCAACCCGCGCGAACTTGCCGCCCAAATGGTCGACGCGCTCAGCGTCAGTGATCTGTGTGAAACGCCCGAGGTTGCGGGGCCTGGGTTTATCAATCTGAAAATCCGTGACTCTTGGATTTTGGATCGCGTCGCCCAGATGACCCAGGACGACCGCTGTGGCGTGGCGGTGGCCGACCAGCCGCGTAAGGTCATCATCGACTTTTCATCGCCCAACGTCGCCAAGCCCATGCACGTGGGGCACATCCGCAGCACTGTGATCGGAGATGCTCTGGCACGCGTCCTGAACTTCTTGGGACATCACACGATCACCGATAATCATTTGGGTGATTGGGGCACCCAATTCGGAATCATCATCTTCGGTTACAAGAACTTTGGTGATCCCGACACCGTGGCCAAAAACCCGGTTCCCGAATTGGCCAAGCTGTACCGGCTGGTCAATCAGATCAGCGAGTATCAAAAGGCTTGCAACCAGTTGCCAGCCGCCAAGCAATCGGTTCATGACGCCGAAAGTCTGATCGAAGAGCTGACCGGAAAGATCGAATCGGCCGGTGATGACGCGAAGGCCGTCAAATCGCTGAAAAAAAATCTGTCGGCGGCGAAAAAGCGACTGCAATCCGCCCGTGATTCGGTGGCCGCGATGAATGCCAAGATGGATGCAGTGCAGACCGATGAAGACCTGTTGAAAATCAGCCAACAGTATCCCGACATCGCCCAGCGGTGTTTGTCGGAAACCGCCAAGTTGCACGAAGGGGACCAGGAAAACCTGGACTTGTGGACGAAGTTCTTGCCCTACTGTCGTGACGAAATCGATCGCATTTATGACCGACTGGACGTGCAGTTCGATCACACGTTGGGCGAAAGCTTCTATCACGACCGTCTGCCGGGCGTGGTGGATCAATTAAGTCGTGATGGCATCGCGACGGAAAGCGAAGGCGCGATCTGTGTCTTCTTGGACCAGTTTGACGCCCCCATGATCATTCGCAAGAAGGATGGGGCATTCCTGTACGCGACCACCGATCTGGCGACTCTGCAATATCGACGCGAAGAATTCGCGCCGGACGAAATTTTGTACGTCGTTGATACAAGACAATCCGAGCACTTCGATAAACTGTTCGCCGTCGCGCGACGAATGGGGATGGAAGACGTCCGTCTGGTGCACGTGAATTTCGGCACCGTGTTGGGGGCCGACGGTCGCCCCTTGAAAACACGCAGCGGCACCCTGATCGGGCTGGAAAGTCTGCTGGACGATGCGGTCGCCCGTGCCCAAGCGGTCGTCTGTGATCCCGAGAGGTTACAGCGGATGGATCCGCCCATGACCGCCGACGAACAACAGTCGGTGGCCGAAACGGTGGGGATCGGTGCCATTAAATTCGCGGACCTCAGTCACCACCGGACCAGCGATTACCAATTCAACTTGGACAAGATGGTCGCATTGGATGGCAACACGGCGACTTACATCCAGTATTCGTACGCCCGAACCCAAAGCATTTTGCGGCGCGCGGAGATGGATGAAGAAGCCGTCGTCGCGTTGGCTTCGAAGACCGAGTTGGTGTTCAGCCAGCCACAAGAACGTGCACTGGCGCTTCGTTTGTTGCAATTCGAAGAAGCGTTGGTTTCGGTTTACGAGGATTATGCACCCAATCAGTTGACCGATTATTTATTTGAAACCGCTCGAGCCTACGCCGTCTTCAACGACACTTGTCCCGTCTTGAAGGCGGAAACCGACCAGATGCGTGCCACCCGTTTGGTGCTGGTCGTTTTGTGTGGACGCCTGCTGCGTAAAGGCTTGGAATTGTTGGGAATCGGCGTCGCTGACCGCATGTGATTCCGCCGCTTTTTTCGTGCGGTCCTAGGCGATTGGATTCTGTGGGAATGGCATGAATTCGATAAGCGTTCGGACGCCACTTTCACGGCGTACGACAATGATGGGTGAGCCGCAGGGCGCTAGCCGCGGGTTCGGTCGGTTTTCCGGAACGGCCCGGCCGCTAACGCGTCACGGCTCACGGGGTAGGGCGACTTTGTGAGCCGCAGGGCGCTAGCCGCGGGTTCCGATGATTGACCGGTAAGGCCCGACGCCTGACTTTTGAGGTTGCACCTTTCTGGTATCCCGACGCGTGAGCGAGGGAAAAAGGATGTGGACATCGCCTCGCTCACGCTTCGGGTTACCAAGAATCCAATGCCCCGGATAAAACGCAACTTCAAAACTCACAGGTCAGGCAGCCATTTGGCGCAAGATCGGCTCGGGGAATCGCATTCGATCAATGAGGGTTCGGACGCTGCTTTCACGGCGTACGACAATGATGGGTGAGCCGCAGGGCGCTAGCCGCGGGTTCGGTCGGTTTTCCGGAACGGCCCGGCCGCTAACGCGTCACGGCTCACGGGGTAGGGCGACTTTGTGAGCCGCAGGGCGCTAGCCGCGGGTTCCGATGATTGACCGGTAAGGCCCGACGCCTGACTTTTGAGGTTGCACCTTTCTGGTATCCCGACGCGTGAGCGAGGGAAAAAGGATGTGGACATCGCCTCGCTCACGCTTCGGGTTACCAAGAATCCAATGCCCCGGATAAAACGCAACTTCAAAACTCACAGGTCAGGCAGCCATTTGGCGCAAGATCGACTCGGGGAATCTCATTCGGTCAATGAGGGGTCGGACGATACGGATTCACCCGGCTTTACCCCACTCCAGCGGTGCTTTGTGAATCATCCGAGGAAGTGAAATGCGGGTTTGCAGATTCCTTTCATATAGTTGGGGTTGCAAAGATCAGTCCCGATGCGATTGACAAGGCCAAATATTGTCATAGGCTTTGCCATGTGAATGTGTGATGACATGACGTTCATTACCATTCATGTTACTGCTGTGACACGACCATCGGCCGGATCCGCAACGTTGGCTTCCCCCCTTGGTCCCGTCGCAGCGCACGTGGCCAACTATTCTGAATTGGGAGCCGTTATGGCGAAGAAATCTGCAGGACCGAACAAGTCCGCGGCGATTCGTGAGTACTACGAAGCGAATCCGGGCGCAAAGCCCAAAGAGGTTCAAGAAGCCCTGTCCGCACAAGGCATTGAAACCTCCACTGCGTTCATCAGCACCATCAAGTCGAACATGAAGAAGGGGACCGGCACCAAAAAGCGTGGCCGTCCCGCCGGTACCAGCCGCCGTGGTCGACCCGCCGGCCGTAAGGCTAAGGCAACTGCGACTCGTGGCACCAAGCGTGCCGCAAAGGCAGCCCCGGCGAGCGTCGATGGCATTTCGATGGACGGCCTGATCAAGGCCAAGAAGATTGTCGATGAACTCGGCAGCGTCGAAGAAGCTCGCGTCGCACTGAACGCGTTGGAAAAACTGCTTCGCTAAGTTTGGCGTTGGGTGATCGCTTTCCCAAAAAGCATTCCCACACATCCAGACGATATCGAAAAAAAATTGCCAGCGAACGTGCCCTCCGCGGCATCTTTCGCTGGCGTTTTTTATGCGCACACAGAAACGTAGCTGGGCGAACCAGACCTACAGATTCGCTTGCCCCTTGATCGTCCGCTGGGCGACTTCCCACGCCTTTTCCAAGTGCACCAGATACTCATCGGGCGACATCAGATGCTCCGACACCACCGAATCGATCTGGCCATCGCTTGATTGCATCTCAAATAGCCATCCATTGCCATAACAATCCGCGTTGATCTGTGACGGATCGTCAAGCACGGCGTCATTGATGACCGACATCACACCGGCAATCGGCGCGTACAGATCACTTTCGGCTTTCTTGCTTTCGATGGATCCGATTTCGGCACGATGGCCCACCGCTTGGCCGGGCTGAAAGGTCCAGTCCAGAAAATAGACGTCCTGCAACAATCGAACCGCATACGCCGTCAGGCCAAATCGCACAGTCCCGGCGTCGTTCGGTCCTGTCGCCCACATATGGTTGGCAACATACCGCCGATCGGTCGGAAATTCGGCCTGGTAATCGCCCATGGCGAAGGTCAGTGTCGAATTCAATGCTGGAACAATCCGGAATTGGCGGTGTGGATCAGTAGTTGGGGCGATGAATCGTTCACCGCGCAAACGGGCGGCTAGTTTTCTGTATCAATCCGGGGCGTCGTCACCTTCTGGATTGGAAAGCCGACGATCAAGACAACAGGCATCGTTAGGTGTAGCGGACGTTTTGATGTTCCGGTTCGAAGAATGCCGGCAACATCGAATCAACTTGCAACAACCCGTCGGAGGTCAATTCCACTCGGTCGTCACCAATCGTTGCCAGCCCCGATTCGACATAACCGTCCCAAACATCACGCCAGCGGTCCAGCACATCGACGTCAAACTTGTTGCGAAAGTAATCCAGTTCCAAATAACCGCGTTTGAGCAACAAGATCATTTCGCGGATCAGCTTTTGAAGATCCGTGGGAACAAACCCGCGTCCCAGCGGCAACTGGCCCGATTCAATGGTCGAAAGATACTGGTCCATATGCGGAAGGTTCTGATAATGCACGCCGGACGCATGGCCAAAACTGGCGATGCCGGTGGCCAACAGATCGGCACCCTTCCACAGGTTGTCGCGGTAGCTGAAGTTGACCTTTTGGGGGTCTTTGACCAACGTATAAGCGCTGCTGACCGCATAACCCGCCGCGGTGAATTCATCGAACGCATACCGAACCCAATCGCGTTTGGTGCCCCAGTCGGCGACGGGGCTTTCGCTTTGGTTGCCCAGGATGTCGGCGCTATAAACCGTGTTGTACGGCAATTCCATCTGATAGATCGTCAGACTTTCTGGTGACATCTCCAGCGCCTTTTGGACGTTGAATTTCCAGTTGTCCCAAGTTTCGCCCACCATTCCGGCGATCAAGTCGATGTTGACGTTGTTGAACCCCGCCGCTTCGATCCATTCCCAAGCCGCAAAGACCTGTTTGGAAAGGTGCGCTCGTCCGTTTTCTTCCAGAATGGCGTCGGTGAAGTTTTCCACCCCCAGACTTAGGCGTGTGACGCCCATGACCTCGCGAAGCGTCTTTACCTTCGTTTCGCTTAAGGTTCCTGGTTCACATTCAAAGGTGACCTCTTCCGCCCCGTCCCAAGTGATGTGTTGACGCAGTCGGTCGGCCAGTTTGGTCAGCTGTTTGGGTGACAGAAAACTGGGGGTCCCGCCGCCAAAGTACACGAATCGGAACGGCCGATCACCCATCACGGCGCGACGGCTGACCATTGAAATTTCGTCACACAATGCGTCCACGTATCGCTGCACTTCTGCGGCATTCACGTCGGTGAAGACTTTGAAGTAACAGAACTTGCAGCGTTTTCGACAGAACGGGATGTGCAGGTACAACCCCAGCGGCGTGTCTTCGGTCGGTGGGTTGTCCAGGGCCGTTTCGACCGCAGGCAACTGATCTGATTTCCACTGGCTGTAGGGCGGGTAGTTGGAAATGAAATAGCTTCCAACTTCGGTCTTCTTGTCGCTTGGCGCGGAAGTCATATCCGGTATCGGGTGGCAGGAAAACGGATCGGTGGGTGGTTACGCCGAAATTGTAGGGTCCAGGGCGTCACGATTGATGCGCCGCTTTGCAAAGAATGTCGTTCCGGCGGGCTTTTCCGCAATTGGCATTGATCACGGCGGTGGCACGGCGTGATCGGCCGAGGCGTCATTTTTGGGGCGCGGGCCCCAGACGCCGGACCACACCATCGTCATCGGCGATGATCATGGAATCGGACAGGATCGCGGGCGATCCGTACAACCCACCGCGAAACTCCGTGACGGATTTCTCTTGGCCGGTCTGAAGGTCCAAGCGAACCAAGCGGCCATCAGTGGCGGCGATCCAAACGTCATTGCCGGCGACGACGGGCGACGCATCACTGTGGCGACGTAGTGAATATCGCCAACGATGCTGGCCCGTTTTTCGATCAATCGCGTCGACTTTCTTGTTCTTGCTGCTGACGATCACCAGGTCATCGGTCATCGCGGCGCTGTTGCGATACTCCTGTGCACGATCCGGGTCGGTGTATTCCCAAATCATGGTGCCGTCACGCCAATCGAATGCAAAGATCATGCCTTCCATCGTCGCCACCACCGCTTGTTGATCCCGCACCGACACCGTGCTGCCGGTGGGTCCACCAAGAGGCAACAAGTCGCCGACGGCTTTTCCGCTGCGGACATCGACGACGTGCAAATTCCCGTCGCAACCGCCCAGAAACGTCCGCGTGCCCGCCAAGGTGGGGCTGCAGCGGATCTGGTCGCCCGTTTCGTAGACCCAGACTTGTTCGCCGGTTTTCCCGCTCAGCCGGTACAGCGAGCCGTCTTGGCTGGTCACCAAAACGTCGTCTTCGAAAAAGGTCGCACAGCCGTCGATGGTACCGTCAGTCTCTGCGGTCCAAATTTCCGATCCGTCGGCCACGTTCAGCGCGTACACGTTGCCGTCGATGTCACCGATGACCAAACGGTCGCCGGAAAGCGTGGGCGAAGCGTTGAAGCCGGTTTCGTAATCATGCGTCCACAGCGGCTTTCCCGACTGCAGATCAATCGCCGTCAGTTTGCCCATCACGTCGGCGACGAACACGCGGCCGTCGGCGACGACCGGCGTTGATTCGATCGCTTCTCCGGTTTCATGTTCCCAAATAACGGACAGTTCCGCCGGTAAGGTCTGGGCCACGGTCCCCGTCCCCTGGACGTCGCCACGCGCGGTCGTCCAGGCATCGTCGGCCCCCACCGCCGAACCGGGCATATTCGCCAGCACCAGCATCGATGCAGCCAAGGCGGCGACGCGGAAAACCGGGGGGCGAGAACGAACGGGCCGATCGGCCGACGGACGCGTTCGGATGCATGTCATGAGCACTGGTTCCAGTATTGGTTCGAAAAATTGCGGCGTTTGTCCCCGACAGACGACTGATTTGCGGCATCAATTCTGCCGCATCACCGGTCGGTTTGGGACGACTTTGACGCCGATCCGGTTTTAACGCCCCTTTGGATTGCAATGGCCGCGCCAAAGCCTGATACGACGGGTCCGCACAGCCGGGTCTACGAAAAATCCGAAGGCCATTTATCATAGATGGCCCCGCCGATCGGGTGCGTGCCGTTTTCCCGCCAGGCCAGCGGTCCGTTTTTGTCCAGCGATTCCCGACTCACTCGTTTTATCATCGCCCAGCTTTATGATTTGTGTTTCCCTCGGTCGCGCCCGCCATGCCCGGATGATTGCGGAACACAAGCACCTGGTCGAACAGGGCGTCAAGCTGGTCGAATTGCGTCTGGATTACATCGGCCGCGCCGTGAATTTGAAGCGTCTGATCGACGACCGCCCCGGCCCGGTGGTCATCACCGCGCGTCGACGCGACGACGGTGGGCGGTGGTTGAAGTCCGAAGAAGAACGCACGATGGTTTTGCGGAGTGCCATCGCCAGCGGTGTCGAATACGTCGACATCGAATCGGACATCGCCGACCAGATTCCGCGGTATGGCAACACCAAGCGAATCATCAGCTTTCACGACTTTGACGGCACGCCGGAAAACCTGGAAGACTTGCACGCCGCGATGGCCGCCGCGGATGCCGACATCGTCAAAATCGCGACGATGGCCAACACGTTCAGCGACAACGTTCGCATGATGGACTTGGCTCGACAGTCCAGTGTGCCGACGATCGCCATCTGTATGGGTGAAATGGGAATGTTAACGCGGATCTTGGCCCACCGCGTCGGCGCACCGTTCACCTACGCCACGTTCAGCACCGACAAGAAGATCGCGCCGGGACAGCTGCACTTCAAAGAGATGCAGGACGTGTACCGGTACGACCAGATCAACGATGACACCCAGTTGTTCGGCTTGCTGGGAGATCCCGTCGGTGAAAGTTTTGACCCGCTGGTTCACAACAAGGCTTTTGCCGGCGAAGGCCACAATGCGTGCTTCTTGCCACTGCGGGTGCCGGAAGACGACCTGCACATCTTCATGGATCACGCCCGTGAAATCGGCATCAACGGGCTGAGCATCGATCCGCCCCACCAAGGTCGTTCGATCGATTATTGCACCCAGGCCGAGGCCGCGGTTGCGGGTATCGGCGAGCTGAACACGATGGCGTTCGATGACGAACGAGCGGTCGGGTACAACACCGATTACCGCGCGGCGATGGACTGTATCAGCGAAGTCTTTGAACTGCACGCCGATGCGGAAAAGCCGATGCAAAGCATGTCGGCCACCGTTTTGGGATCCGGCAGTTTGGCCAAAGCGATCGTTTGGGGCCTGCGGTCCAAAGGATGCAACGTCACAATTGCCACGAAGGATATGGAACAGGGCAACGAGATCGGCTTGGCCCACGGTTGTCGCGTCGTCGAATGGGAAATGCGGCATGACTTTCGCGCCAACTTGCTGGTCAATGCCACGGAAATCGGCATGCACCCCGATGTCGACAACAGCCCGTTCAACGCGGACAAACTGAACGAGTTGATGGTGGTGTTTGACACGGTGTACTACCCCGAACAAACGCTGTTGATCAAACACGCTAAGAACATCAAATGTCGCGTCATCACCGGGATCGACATGTACGTCCGCAAGATGGGATACCAGTACAAACTGTTCACCGGAAAGCAGGCTCCGCTGGACGTGATTCGCAAAACGATCAAAGATGCGACCAACCCGGTTCAGCTGAACTAGTCATGGCCTGATTGCGTGTCGCTCGGCAATACCGACATCGCCCTGACCCGAAATCGCACTGAACCGTCACACCGAACATCGGTGCCATTCCATCGTCGACGATTCCACAAGTTTGCACCGATAGCTTTGACGCACAGGAGGCTTCGACCGCGTTGATCGAGATTCGACAAGCGTTGCCCAGTGACGCGGCCGCCATTCACGCCCTGCTGCGTCCCTACGTTTCCCAGCGTTTGTTGCTGCAGCGGAGTGAAGCGGAGATCATCGAACTGACGCGACACGGGTTCGTCGCCGACTTGATCGTCGATGACAGTCCGCCCAAGCCGATCGGGTTTTCTGCGGTCGAAATCTATAGCCCCAAGCTGGCGGAATTGCAGTGCTTGGCCGTGCATCACGAGCACCGAAATACCGGTGTCGGTCGACGTTTGGTCGAAGAGTGTTTGCAACGTGCCCGTGAACTGGGGGTGATGGAAGTCTTGGCGATCAGTTCGTCCGAAGCATTCTTGCGTTCGTGCGGATTCGATTACTCGCTGCCGGACCAGAAAAAGGCGCTGTTCTGCCAGCTGCGACCGCGTCTGTGGCAAGAAGAAGACTGAATCGATCGCGATATGTCGCGGGGATTCGGCTGCCCACGGAGAGTTTTTCCGAGATTCTTGCGTGATGGTCGCACGGATCGATTGCCAGGGCGCCACTAACCCTGGTGTCCCCGCCGCGGCACAGAGGCTCGCACGATGCTCTGGCCGCCGGGGCTTGATGTCCGCCGCCTTTGAACCGACGCCCGAATCATGCGTTTGACCCTTCGCACGTTGTTGGCCTATCTGGACAGCACGCTGGACCCGCAGGACAGCGAGGCGCTGAAACAGAAGGTCCAGGAAAGCGCCTTTGCCGCTGAATTGGTTCGACGCATCCGCGCGTGCACCGCCGATCCAAAGCTGTCGGCACCGTCCCCCGAGGCGATCGGTCCGATCAACGACGCCAACGTGATCGCGGAATATCTGGACAGCACGCTGACGCCGGAACAGATCGCGGAGACGGAGCGTTTTTGCCTGGAATCCGATCAGCACTTGGCCGAAGCGGCGGCCTGTCACCAAATCCTGACCATCGCGTTGGCCCAGAAGGCGACGGTCGATCCCGATTTGCGGGCGCACGTCCTGGGTCTTCCCGATCAAGTCGATGCCAGTGCGGCGACGGCATTTTCGGTCAGCCAGGTTCCGCCGGTCACCAGTTTTTCCGATGTCGATGTGCCGCCAATGGCAGGCACCCCATCGTCGGGCAGCCAAGAATCGTTGGAGTCGGTCGGTGCGGCCGGTCCCGACGACCCGACGTTGGACGCGGTACCACCGGTCGGCCCCGACGATTCGGGCGTTCGCACCGCCGTGACCCGTATCCGTGACAACGCCCCACTGGGAACCGCATCGGCCAACACGCCGTCCGCGATGGCCGGCGCGAAGCCGCGACCCATTGGCCGTGATTTTTACAGCGGCACCGTGCGACCATCGCGAATCACACCGTGGCTGGTCACGTTGGGCTTGGCGGCGGTGTTTTTGTTCGTCTTCTCCAAAGCGTTCGAACCCGTGCTGAATCGCGAAACGGCCATGCAGGACACGGACGCCGAGTTGGATTCAGAACCTGATTCGCTGCCCAGCGACGCTCCGGCAGCTGTGCCCACGGAGTCGCAGGACACGTCCGCCGGTTCGAACACTGAACTGGATACTGAGGCTGAATTGGATGGGGACGCGGACGCCGAGCGGGCGATGGACGAAGCCGGCGATGACACGACGGCAGACGAAGCCGATCCAGAAGCCGCTTCGCCAGCCGTCCCAGACGATGAACCGACTGTGGCTGAGACCACGGACGACGGATCGGCAACTTCGCCCGGCGACGCCGATTCGCCGTCAAACGACACGATCGCATCGGACTCCACTTCTTCGGAATCTGGAAACGACGCGTCCGACTCGGCCTCCACGCCGGAATCCCCGATCGCGGATCCGGCCGATCCCGTGATGGCTGCGACGGACGATGCGACCACCCCGAACCCACAAAACACCCTGGCCACCGACCTGCCCGCTGATGATTCGTCGGCGATGGCTGATTCGAATGCCTCGGGCGGGCCAGCGGATCCGGCCGCGTTGACGGAGATGTCCGACGATCCAACCGATTCGCCCGCCGAAGATGCGGCACCAGCCGAAGACACCGAATTACCCGGTCCGGTGGTCGCGACTGAGTCGGAGTTGTTGGTCGCCGTTTCGGGCGAATCGACCGAGTTGTTGAAACGGGGCGATGTGCTGGCCGTCGGCGACGACCTGATCGCCGCACCGCTTTATCGCCCCGCCATCCTGACGCGTGACGAATTGACGGTCCGTGTCATTGGACCCGCCGAGATCCGCATCGCCGACCCGCCGCTGGGCCAGGCCCCTTCGGCGGTGTCGCCGGAGACGATCCAGCTGCAAAGTGGCGGGTTGTTGGTGACCACGGCGGAAGCGAACGGTCGCTTCACCTTCGTGTCCGGTGATTTTCGGGTTCAAGTCGATGCACCGGAGCCCGAGACAACGTTTGCGATTCGCCGCCGATTCCAAAGACCGCCGGGCGCATTGCCGCTGGCCCCCGACAGTGTCTCGCGGTCGATCGAAGTCACTTCGCTGGTCGGCCCAATAGAGATCACCACTGAAAAAGCGGCCTTAACGGATTCGACGCCGGAAGAGTCCATTGAAAACGACGACGCCGAAGGTGACACCGGCGATGACGGTGGCGTTGATCCCGGTGACGTCAATTCAAGCGACGACGCACAGGCCGATGCACCGGAGGAAGCCGATTTGGCGGAATCTGAACCGGCGACCACGCGACAGTGGGTCCAGGTCGGACAGACCGAACAGATCGTGGAGGGGGCACAGTGGCTGGTCGATTCGTCCGGAAAGACGAAGGTACAGGCGCCGACGGAAAAACCCGACTGGTTCACGCTGGAAGGTGAAAACTTGACTGCGGTTCAACAGAGTGCCAAGGACGGATTGCTGGCGTTGATCGAACCTGAGAACGATTTGCTCCTGGAACTTCGTGAGGCTCTGGACTTTCGCCGCAGCGAAGTCGGCGCTTTGGCAGGCCAAACCTTGCTGGCACTCGGGCACCCCGACGTGTTCTTCGGATCCGCGGGGCTTTTGAACCGTCCGCGTCAGCGTCTGCATTGGCAAAGTCATTTCGAAGCGTTGCAGGATTACCTCAACACCAGCCCGGAACACGCCCAGGCGGTGTTCGACGCCATCGGGCGGATGGAAATGGCGGACCAACCGATTTTGACGGAATTGCTGATCGGGCTGACCAACAAGCAGCTGGCGGCCGGCGCCGATGCGGGCTTGGTCGGGAATCTCGACTCGCCATCGATGTCCGTCCGCGTTCTGGCCGTAGAGAATCTTCGCCAGATCACCGGCACGACCGCCTATTTCAACGCTGCAGAGACCAACCAGTCGAAACGCCAAAACGACCTCAAAAAGTGGCAAATCCGCGTCCGCAAAGGTGACATCCGCTACCCGGATTCACCTTGACGCCCCCAACTTCCTTCGCCCTCCTTCCGGGAGGGGCGAGCCTGAGCGAGGGTCGCACCCCATCGACAAACCGAACCCGCGGCTAGCGCCCAGCGGCTCACTAAATCATCCACCCTCTGTGAGCCGTGACGCGTCAGCGACCGGGCCCTCATACCTTCACCCACCCTCCGGGAGGGCCGAGCCTGAGCGAGGGGAGGGCGCTTCTGCGTTGCACTGATCCGGTCGATTCCGGCAGCAAAGATTGCCAGATATACCGTTCAGAAAATGCCGGTTTTTCGGTTTGCGATCTTTCTTACTTACCGCCCCTCGATCGCCGGTCCATTCATCGAAGATTCTCCAATCGGTTCCTTGCGGAAGCCTGGATGCGAAGGCAAGCTACAGGGCGCGGCGGATGAAGCTTATCTGAACGACCCGTTCGGGTCCCAAGGGACATCTTCCCCGGCCGTCGATCCAAATGGCCAACGCGTGTGCACAAACCCAGTGGTTCACGCGTTGTTCCGGTAACGATCGAATCAGTTTGGCAATGAAATTTTGAGATCGACCCGGCAACAAGCACAGACTTGCTGGTGAAATCAGAGAGCCGCATCGGACGGCTGAGGTGTCACCCAAGGGGACGAAGTCCGCGCCGACCGAACGCCCCGACCGACGAAACATGATCCGGATTCAACCGGTTCCCCCACCCTGCTAGGCTTGATGCCACCACAGGTGCACTCGTTCGCTCCCGGCGAACACCAAACGCTCACACACGCACGACCGCCACTCATGCCGATTCTTGCTGCCGAGCCCGACCGACTGCCAGACAACTTGTTTGATCTGGACGAAGTCACCGAACAGCCGTGGTGGATGGTTTACACCAATTCACGGCAAGAAAAACAATTGATGCGTCACCTGCGAAAGCATGACGTACCACACTACGGACCGCTGATCCCGAAACGGTACCGGTCCCCGGCCGGACGCATCCGAACCTCGTTCTTGCCCCTGTTCACGAACTACGTGTTCGTCATGGGCGACAACGAAGCCCGATACCAAGCCGTCTGCAGCGGTTGCGTTTCGACCGCCGCAGAAGTTCCCGACTCGGCGGAATTGGTGCACGACCTGCGACAGATCCATGATCTGATCGAGATGGATGTGCCGCTGACGCTGGAAAGCAAAATTGAAGCGGGCCAACTCGTTCGTGTCCGCAACGGAGCGTTCGCCGGATACGAAGGCACGGTCGTCCGCCGCGAAGGCGAAACACGCCTACTGGTCGCCGTCCGCTTCATGGAACAAGGCGTCAGCGTCGCCCTGGAAGACTGCCAAGTCGAAGCGATTTAAACCCAAAGTCGCCTTTCGCTCCGCGAAAGCAGCGAGAAACTTTTCCACCCTCCCCGGAATCTCGTCCCTCGACTCCGACCCTCCCACAAAGCAGGAGGGTGAATCGCAATATCCTTCACCCTCCCTCCGGGAGGGTCGAGCATCGTCGCCTTTCGCTCCGCGAAAGTAGCGTCCGCCCCCAACCCACCATTCCTTGACCACCTCCCTGATCACCGGCATCACCGGTCAAGACGGCTCCTACCTGACCGAACGCTTGCTTTCGCAAGGCCACACGGTCCACGGGATCGTCCGCCGCAGCAGCACAACCGCCCGAGGCCGAATCGATCACCTGTATCACGACAAGAACATCTATAACCAACGGCTGTTCCTGCACTATGCCGATCTGAACGATTCCACCACCATCCGGCGAATCCTGGTCAAGACCCAGCCGGATCACATGTACCACTTGGCCGGCCAGAGCCACGTCGGCACCAGCTTTGAAATTCCCGAAACGACATCGCAGTTCACCGCGATGGGAACACTGAAGATCCTGGAGATCCTTCGCGATCTGGACAAGCAGCCGCGGTTTCTGCACATCAGCAGCAGTGAGATCTTTGGTCGCCCCGATCAATCACCGCAAGACGAATCCACCGCGATGCGGCCGGTCACGCCCTACGGCGTCGCAAAAACGTTTGCGACCCAGATGGTGCAACTGTATCGCGAATCGTTCGGTTTATTCGCTTGCAACGCGATCTGTTACAACCACGAATCGCCGCGACGTGGTGAATCATTCGTGACACGCAAAATCGCGCGAGCCGTCGCCGCGATCCACGCCGGCCACAGCGATAAGCTTCGGCTGGGCACCATCGATTCACGCCGTGACTGGGGTTACGCACCGGAATACGTCGACGCGATGCACCGGATGTTGTGCCAAGACCAGCCCGACGACTTCATCATCGCCACCGGGCGGCAACATAGCGTCGAAGACTTTCTAGCGTTCGCATTCGACTCGGTCGGCCTGAACTGGAAAGACCATGTGGAACACGACGCCAAGTATGTGCGTCCAAGCGAAGTGTCCAATCTGGTCGGCAATCCCGCCAAAGCCGAAAAACAACTCGGCTGGACCGCCCAAACTCAACTGCCCGAACTGGCCGCACTAATGGTCAAACGCGAAATCGAAAGAATCACCTAACCAAAGTCGCCTTTCGCTCCCTCCACATCCTTCACCCTCCCTCCGGGAGGGTCGAGCCTAAGCGAGGGGAGGGCCGTACCGCTCAACAACCCGAATCTGCGGCTAGCGCCAAGCGGCTCACAAAGTCGCCTTTCGCTCCGCGAAAGCAGCGTCCGCTCCTCACAGAAACACCCTCCCCGGAATCTCGTCCCTCGATCCCGACCCTCCCGCAAAGCAGGAGGGTAAATCGCATCTTCCTTCACCCTCCCTCCGGGAGGGTCGAGCCTAAGCGAGGGGAGGGCCGTACCTCTCAACCACCCGAACCCGCGGCTAGCCCCAAACGGCTCACATCGTCGCCTTTCGCTCCGCGAGAGCAGCGTCCGCCCCCGACTCCCCCAGTCCCCACCCGTCACCGGCCCACCCGTCACCGGCCAACCCGTTACCCGAAAACCCTAAACCCACCTTGCACCTCTTCCGCTACCTAACCGCCTGGACCTCCGCGACGATTCTGATGAGTCTTCCGCTACTGCTGGCGTTGGACTTCGGCGGAGTGCTGTATTGGACGCAATTGATCGCCGCACTCGCGGTCTTCCTCGCGTTCCTGCTTGCGATCCCCAGCCTTTTCGGTCGCGACAATTCCCGAGGCCTCCGTCAGCACTTGTTCCTGCTGCCGCTGGCCATCTGGATCGGATACACGTTCTTTCAATCCGTGCCGCTGCCCTCCAGCGTTGTTGGCCTAATCAGCCCCGGGTCACAAACCGCTTACACCCAGTGGATCGAACCCTTCGTTGCCGCCGACGACATGCCGTCGTTGTTCCCGATCACCGTGGACCAGTACCGCACCCGCCACGGCTTGGCGATGCTGTGCATGCTGGCCACCGTCCTCTGGACCGCGACCGTCGTCTTCAACACGCGAATGCGTCTGACGATCCTGTTGTCGGTCCTGGCCGCCAGCGCCGCGACGGTCGCCGCCATCGGGATCGGCCGGCGATTGATTCCCGGGTTTGAAATGTGGAGCTTCGCCGGTGACGTCAACGCGGGCTTCGGAACCTTCATCAACCGCAACAACGCCGCGCTGTTCTTGAACCTCGGGATCGGATGCGGTTTCGGGCTGCTCGCTTGGCGGATCGCCGCATTGACCGGGCAAGACTTGGATGATCCGGAATTCGACTTCAGCGACGCCTTTGCTCTGATCGGCGACCGAACATCGTTGATCGGAATCCTGGCCGTCGTCTTTTGCGGAACCGGCCTGCTGATCGGTGGATCTCGTGGTGGCGTGGTCGCCGCGATCATCGGCCTGATCCTGGCCTTCGGCTGGGTCCGCCAGCGACGTGGATTCTCCACCATCTTCGTCGTCGGGCTGACCGCGGTGCTGGGCGTCGTTGTGCTGACGGTCCCCACCGACCTCAGTCTGGAATCGATCGAGCGGATGGATTTTCAAACCCAAGCCAATCAGTCGACGATTCTACGCAACGGACGCCTGGATCATTGGCCCGACGGATGGCGAACCGCGATGGCCCACTTCCCCGGCGGTTCCGGAATGGGCAGTTACGGCCACGCCTACCTGCCACACCAAGAAACGACCAAAGGCGGCTGGTTCAAACACGCCGACAACCTTTGGCTGGAATGGTTCACCGAACAAGGCGTGATGTCGATCCTGTTGCTGATCGCCGGCTACGCCATTGCCATCTATGGGCTTTACTTGCTGACCGATTCGCCCGACGCGATCGACCACGGTATCCGTATCGCCGGCTGGTATTGCTTAGGAGCGATCCTGATCAGCCAGTGCTTCGACTTTGGTCTGATCATCCCGTCCTGCAGTGTCTTCGTCTGCATCCTTTTCGCCGCCATCTTGAACCGAGGCGTCCAACAGGACTTGGCAACGCCCGACGAAGACAAGCGGTTTGCCGATCAACCCCGTGATAAGAAGCCGGCCAACCTGTTCGAAAAGAAACACGTGATGGTGGCATCCTGGGTCCTGCCCGGGTTGTTGGTCATTCCCACGCTGTGGTCAACCGGCGTGTTGCGATCGTTGGCGACCGACCAACGGATCGCCCGTGCCGGCGAAGCGGAATTCGAAGCCGTCAAATACGACGTGGATCAACTGGATGCGCTCAGCGAACGCATCGTTGATCGTCTCGGTCCGGTCACCAGTTCCGATCTATTGCAAGTCGGCGCGTTGTACCGAGTCCAATTGGCACGGTTCCGCGAAGTCGAAGCGGCGGGGCCGGTCAACCGCGAACAACAAGCCAGCTTCTACTCGCTGACCGACCCGACGACACGCAGCCCGGCCGACTATGAAGACACCAGCAAGCCGCTGTGGCTACGGAATCGATCGTCGGCCGAACTGTATCAGCCGGTGCTGGAAGATGCACAATCCCTGTTGCTGACCAATCCCTTCAGCCGCACCGCCCGCTGGCAATTCGCACGCCTGGATTTCGCCCACAGCGACGAAGACCAGGCGGCCGACGCGGTTGAGCAGTTGATCCTGTTCAACCAAGCCGATCCGGTTCGCCTAGTGACACTAGGCCGCGAAGCGATCAACCAAGGTCAGTATGATTTGGCTAAGCAAGCGTTCCGCAAGGCGATCGAAGATCGTTGGCAGTACGCCCGAACGTTGTTCCGTGACATCGTCGATACGCCGCAGTTGACGATTGCGGAGGTGTTGCCTGACGATCCATTGGCATTTCGAACGATCGCCGATTTAACGGCGCGCGAAGCCCTGAAGTCGGATTCGCTGATCCGCGACGGGTCGGTTCAGACGATCCGCGACTCGGTCGACTGTGATTCCTGCGAATTAGTAAAAGACCAGGTGCGGTGTCTGTTGAATCGCTTGGAATTGGATTACGTGATGGGCGATCACGATAGTGTTTATAAGACTTACGATCAGATCATCAATCTCGTGCCGGGCAACGCCAGCGTGCGATACCAGTACGCCCAGCGACTATTGGAACAAGGCGAGACCGCCAAGGCGCGTAACGTCAGCCGAGTCGCCCGCGACCGCTTCGGCGAAACCGACCCCCGTTTCGACCGCCTCATCACCGAAATCGCCGCCCTCGAACTATCGGCCGAATAACCCACGCCGGATATGTCCCCTGCGCCGCGACGCGTCAGCGGCCGGGCCAACACGGCTTTGTGCCCCCAGTGAGCCGTGACGCGTTAGCGGCCGGGCCCGCTCATCGACCTCGTCCGCGACATATCGACCAGTAACTCACCAGCTGCCCGGGCCATCCACATCCTTCACCCTCCCTCCGGGAGGGTCGAGCCTAGGCGAGGGGAGGGCCTCCGGCAATCTGATCTCTCTCGGGCCCTACCGCACCCGATCCATCCCACCATTGATCGACGAGGATTCCTGAGTTTCGAAGATCTACGAGTGTCCTAAGGACGCTTGACATCTGAAAATATGCAGGCTCCTAGCTAGACCCAAATGGAACACAAACCGAGTCAATCTTTGATGAACGTCTTCGTTACAGGAGCCGCAGGGTTTATTGGATCTCACGTTTGTCTTCGTCTCGCCGAAGAAGGTCACATCGTTACCGGAATTGACAACTTCAATGACTACTACTCTCCCATATTGAAACGTCACCGTTCCAATGAGTTGGCAAAGCATGGGATCGAAGTCATTGATGGGGACATCGAAGACCTAGCGATGCTCGACCGCATTTTCGCAAAGAACAGCTTCGATGCGGTCATCAACTTGGGGGCACGAGCGGGAGTACGTTACAGCACCGAAAACCCTCACGTCTACATGACGACCAACGGTCACGGAAATCTGAATCTGTTGGAGTGTTGCCGCAAACATGGTGTCGGGAAGTTTGTTCTCGCGTCAACGTCTTCTCTGTACGCGGGGCAGACCGCACCGTTTGATGAAGCCAATCCAACGGTCAGGCCGCTCTCTCCGTATGCCGCGTCAAAACTGGCCGCAGAATCCATGGCCTTCTCCTATCATCACCTCTACGGCTTGGACGTCTCCATCCTCCGATACTTCACCGTTTACGGCCCAAGCGGACGTCCCGACATGGCTGTCTATCGATTCATTGAATCCATCATATCTGGGACCCCAATCACCCTCTACGGTGACGGGACACAGTCACGCGATTTCACCTATGTATTGGACATTGCCGACGGGACAGTTGCCGCTTTGCGGCCCGTCGGATACGAACTGTTCAACTTAGGTGGCGGCCAAACTCCCGTGCCAATGAACGATGTCATCGCCTTGCTAGAGAAAAATATCGGGAACAAAGCCAAAATCGAATACAAACCATTTCACGATGCCGACATGCTCGTCACGCATGCCAAGAATCAAAAGGCCGAAGAAATACTGAATTGGAGTCCTAAAGTCAGTCTGGATGAAGGCATCAAGAAAACCGTCGCCTGGCATCTCAGCAGCCGCGGTCTTTTTCAGGAAATGGATTCTACACCCCTATCGGCTACATCTTTGCGAAGCTGACAAGGCCATCGAACGGCAGCGAAGCAATGGCATCGGACGGAAGCGAAGTTGCGACTCTAAACGCATTGGTTCACCCCCGGACATTTATCCAGTCTTCCTATCCACCCAGCAGAGATGGGTTGCCCCTAAACAAGATTCGATCTTCTTGGCGTCAAAAAATTGACAGCTGCACTCTCTCACTCAACCCGAAGCGAATGTCAACACGCGTGCTCAATGAACCGAACTAACGGAATACGTTTGCACCCGCATTGCTATAAGAAGCGATAGCAAATACGCATTCAATCGTAAAACATGAGTAAGAAACGCAAATTCATAAACGATGCCAAGAATTTCTCGAGGGTGGTAAAGACTCGTTGGTACTTGCGCCATCGTCGCAAGATTGAGGCGATCCTGCGTGACGGAACGCCGCCGGACACCAGGGAGACCGACCGGAACTTTGATGCCATTCAAAACCGAACTCCAGCGCGACGTTTCGTCTACGGATACAGCCCGCTTGAGTGCTGGACTCGAGCCTCTGAACGTGTCGCAGAGTTGCTCAAGCTTGATTGCCTGCAGGAACCCGGTGCGAAGACGCTTGAAGTGGGCTGTGGTGACGGCTTAGTCTCCTTGCAGTTGTCCGCATTCGGACACGACGTTGCCTGCACCGATTTGGAAGACTGGCGTTCGGAACAATGCAGCCATCTACCAAGCCACATCGGAAAAATGGAGGATGGACTGCCCTATGAAGACAATGAATTTGATTGTGCCTTCAGCTACAACACTTTTGAACATGTCGAACAGCCAGACCAGTGCTTGGCAGAGATGTCTCGAGTGGTCCGCCCGGGTGGCTTGATCCTAATTTCATTTAGTCCGCTGTACTGCAGCCCTTGGGGACTGCACGCCTACCGGACAATCAACGCCCCCTATGCGCAATTTTTGTTCTCCGAAAACACAATCATTGAGAAACTCCGAGAGATCGGCCATCGCGACCTTGGCCGTGAATCAATGGAATTGCAACCTCTCAACAAGTGGCGTATTGAGTCATTCTCCGAGACGTTTGGAGCAGCGCCCCAAACCAGAATCCACACGCTAGTTCGCACTTATGATTTTCTACACCTTGACTGGGTTCTGCGGTTCCCACAGGTTTTCACCGGTCAAGAACTAGAACTCGACGACATCACAGTGGCGGGCATCTCATGCATATTAAGGCGTTGCAAGTAAAATCGTCATGAATTGGAAAACTCGAGTTCTTGAGTATATCAACTCGCTGAGAATCAAAGATGACGCGGGCTTTGCATCCGTAGAGGGAAAGCGCAGGACTGTATATGGAACTGGATATGCGTTACAGACGTTGCACTTTCTCAACGCTCTAGATAACAGTCACAACAACGACCTCGATTGGCTACTCGATTGCCAGGACGCAGAATCGGGCTGGTTTGTCGGAGACGAATTCTCCACCATTCCTAAAGGGCAACAGCACGACATTTCGCATTTGAGCCTGCATCTCACTTGCTCATCTGCTCTTCCGGCGATTGACAACATGGGGGCACGCCCCACCCATCCGTTTCGCTCGTTCGAAAGATTCCTAGATCGCACTCACTTGCTCCAGTGGCTAAATGAAAGAGACTTATCGAACCCTTGGTATGAAGGCAATAACCTGCTATTTGTGGGGCAACTAATTGATTGGCATCAGCGAATCGAGGCAGGCAAAGAATGGAAGGAAAGACTAAGGGATTGGTTCGACTTCCACGATCAGCATTTTGACATTGAAACAGGAATGTGGGGCACTGACGAGGGAGCTTCAACGCGTGCTGCAATGTGCGGTGCCTATCATCAACTGATATTGTATTGGCATCACAGCCACCCTGTTAATCATTGGCAAAGACTTATCGATTGCACCTTGTCTCTCCAACATGCCGACGGAGGCTTTTCAGAAACTCTTGGGGGCGGCGCCTGTGAAGACATCGACGCCATCGATATCCTCGTCAATTGCTATCACCGATTTGATTATCGACGCAGTGAAATTCGAGATGCACTCTTGGCGGCCAGGCGATTGATACTATCAATTCAAAACCCTGATGGCGGTTTTCCGTATAAAAGGGGCGCAACCAACGTGCATATGGGGATGAAAGACACGCGTACATCACGTGGTGGATCAGGTATTTTCCCCACCTGGTTTCGGGTACACGCACTCGCACTAATTGACCGAGTTGTTCAACAGGAAAATTTCGGCATGCAGTTCAATAACTCAGTTTGCATGGGTGGGTACTGCCAACCTGAAGGCAAACTACTTCCTTGCAGTGTAAGCCTCAGCGAACAAGAGCGTCTTCGCCGCAGAGTAAGGAACGATAAGCTCACCCGTGCCGTCAAGGAGTATTCGAAGTTGACTTTAAAGCTCCCATTCAGGGCTGTAAAGCGACTACTTGCAACGGGATAGCAACAGAACGCTCACGACACAAATGAGTAGTGCAGCAAAGCTAACGATCAATTCAATCGCGAATTATCTTCGTTTGGTCATAGTGCTCGTCGCAGGAATAGCAACCATGCGGTTTTTGCTAGACGTCATGGGAAAGCCCGGCTACGGTTTGTATTCTGCAATCTCAGCAAGTGGAACACTTCTCACTTTCATTTCTTCAGCGCTTTTGGTTGGATCTCAGCGGCAAATTGCCTATTCTATTGGAATCGACAATTTTGAAGAGCGTCGTAGGACATTCGCCGGCGTTGTCTTTTCATTTCTTGCCATAGCGGTTCTTATCGGTGGTGTAGGATTTGCGATTCGAGATACAGTCTTAAGTTCACTCGATCTCGGTGACATCTCATTTTCTGTTGCTTCGGCTACCTACTCCGCGGCAATCGTCGCTTTGGTTGTGAATGTCGCTTCGACTCCTTATCGGGCAGCCTTCACTGCGCGACAACAATTCGGTTTTACGTCAACTGTCGACAGCGGCTCCAAAGTCATCTTGTTGTTTGGAGCACTAGCCCTTCCGCTGTTCGCGACG
Organism: Crateriforma spongiae; assembly: GCF_012290005.1. Classification (NCBI taxonomy): domain Bacteria; kingdom Pseudomonadati; phylum Planctomycetota; class Planctomycetia; order Pirellulales; family Pirellulaceae; genus Crateriforma; species Crateriforma spongiae. The sequence continues at coordinate 54,810 of NZ_JAAXMS010000011.1, read as the reverse complement.
TCGCCACTGGTGTCGTACAGTAGAATCACAGTGCTCGTTGGCTTACTGAATCTTGCACTTTATGCTTCACTTTCAATGCGTCGCTTCAGCGAAACGCGCGTTAGGCCAAGCGATTTAAGCTTATCCACTTTGAAACCGATAGTCACTTTTGCAGGCTGGAAGCTTTGGGAGTCTATTGCTCAAGCTCTCAGGCAACAAGGATCCATTGTGGCTGTCAACTCCTTCTTTGGCCCAACGGTTAATGCAGCTTATTCCATTGGTCAGCAATTCGCGGGACATATCGTCAACGTGGCGGGCGCAATAAGCGCCGTGATTGCTCCTGCTGCGGCGACAAGCGAGGGCAAGGGGCAGTCACAGCGACTTCTGCAAATGTCGGTCGTGGGAAGCAAGTACCCGGTCTTCGCGGCAAGCTTCATCGCCATTCCACTGCTGATCTGCACCAAGGAAACGCTAGAGCTGGCAATTGGCACCAAGGCGGACCAATGGATGGTAGCGTTTCTCCGCATCCTGATCGTCACACGGGTAATCGGAATGATCAGCTGGGGAGAGGCTTTGGCTGCGGATGCAAAGGGAAAAGTTGCCGTTCTTTCGCTCGCTCACACCTTCCCATTCTTCCTGGCGTTCGGACTTGTCATCGCGTGTTGGACAGCTGAGAAGCTGTTCTCGCCATACATGATGCCCATCACAATGCTGATAACAACGGCGCTTATCGCCGTTTGGTTCAAGCCTTGGTGGGTCGGTGCTATGCTGAATCGTCCTTACCAGAAGTATCTTTCGGACACGATTCTTCCAGTAGCCAGCAGCCTGGCCGTTCCGTTCGCCGTCGCGTTCGCCGTCAATGGCACGGTGCAGCACCCCTTCGCAAAACTGATCCTCGTTTCGCTAGTCTCTGGAATCTCGCTAGTCGGATCGATATGGTTCTTTGGAATGTCACCCTGGGAACGCGACAAGTGGATCCCGCTGATCCGTTCAGCGAAAAAGCGGCTATCAACTGGTCTCCGCTGATCTGCCACGCCTAAATTTCTCCTGAAGCGAATGGCGATTACAGATAATCACAACGTGCCCAAGGTAAGCGTGTTGATGGCAGTGCGGAATGGAATGCCGTTCTTGCCATCTGCGTGCGACAGCATCTTGAAACAGAACACTGTTTCATTGGAACTGATCGTCGTGGACGATGGTTCACAGGATGGATCTAGTCACTTTTTAGCAGATTTGGAACAGCGGGTTCCCCACGTACGTTGTATCACCGCTGTGCGTCCCGGGCTTGCGGCATGCCTAAACCAGGCGGCCAGACTGGCCGAAGGAGAGTACTTGGCTCGAATGGACGCTGACGATGTGGCGATGCCACATCGGTTCGCTGTGCAGACAAAGGTTCTGGAATCGAATCCGCAAATGGTTGCCACGTTCAGCCGGGTATTCTGTATCGACTCAGACGATGTCACAGTCGCGCCCGCATTCTCCATCCCATCAGAACAAATCGACCAAAAACATATCCAATCTGGATTCGGAGCCGTTTGCCATCCAACCGCTCTGATTCGTCGCTCGGCGTTTGAAGCGGTTGGTGGCTACACTGAAAAGCTCCAGACATCTCAAGACCTTGATCTCTGGCTCCGATTGGCAGAAATTGGCGAACTACACAATAACCATCAAATTCTACTCAAATATCGAATACACGACGGGCAGGTATCGACAACGAAAGCAGGTAGACAGCGTGAAGACGGACGCCTGGCGGTGGAATCTGCCATTTCAAGAAGAAAGATTCTCGGCATACGCACTACGCAGCCGGCAAAAGCAGCCACAGAATATAGACCATCCCCATTAGCGCACCGCGTGATCGGAAACGGATTTCCGCAATCGCTGTACTACTCGATGCGGTACATTGCGTACAGCAAAGCGTCAAGGCGATCATGGTCTACGCTTTCCGACGTCATCAACTACTATTTCAACGCAATACTTGTGCGTCTTCCACAACGCAAAAACCTTTCCGAGAAGTAGCTGGAAATTACGGTAAACTGTTGAGCCTTTTGAATCCGCACTGCCGAGTCAATATTGTTTCACCGAAGTATTGGAGCGGTGGCGCCGAGCGTGCCTCACGAGAATTGTCGGCTGCACTTCACGCATCCCAAGCGAACGTCACACACTACGTTGCTGTCGAGCAGCCGGACACTCCGACGTATGTCAAGGGCATCCGAATTCCGCTAGAAAAGTACCTGCGTTCATGTGATTCATCTCATAGCTGGGGTGACTGGCGTTGCATTGGCTCTGCGATGCTATTCAACAGACTGGCGAAGGAATCCAGACGCAGCTCCGATTCGAATCTCTTGCATTTGCACAACATTGCGCACAATCGCGGAAATTGGTGTTCATTAACCGCGCTTAAGAATGCTTGCAAAGAGATTCCCGTGGTCTGGACCTTGCACGACGAATGGGCGACTCATCCAGGCATCAGCTACGATTTGGGAAAAATCTACGCATCCGAATTTTTAAAAACAAAGTACCCCGATATCTGCGAGTACCTGGACAGATCGCATCCAATGGCACAAAAACGAGTCAATTCTATTCTGCCCAGGATGCCACGTCCGGATGCCCTTATCACGCCGTCTGTCTGGCTCGCGGATCTTGCACAAAGTGCCGAGCATTTTTCTGGAATTCCGGTTCACGTGGTTCCCTACGGACTTTCGTTTCTTAACCAACCGGAAGTATCATGTCCTCAATTGGCTGCTAGATCGCGGCTGGGCCTGCCACAGAAGGCCAGCATCATTTTAGTTATTGCTGCCAACATGATGTCGCCCTTTAAGGGAATTGGCCATGCGATTCAGTTGTTGTCTCGACCGGAATTATCAGAATACGACGTATTGATAGCTGGAAATAACGGACGATTTATCTCAGAAAGTGTACAACAACGTTGCTTTGACCTGGGCTTCATCGACGGAGATGAGAACTTAGCACTTTGTTATCGTGCTGCTGATATTGTGCTACTGCCTTCCGCGGCCGACAACCTTCCCTATACAGCTCTTGAGGCTATGGCATGCAGCCGAGCTATCGCTGCCTTCGAAGTCGGTGGAATGACCGAACTTGTGGGAAATGATGAACGCGGTGTGGTTTCTAAACCATTCGACACCGACTCGCTTGCCGCGAAAATTGACAGTGCATTCCGAAGTCCGGGCATGCTTTCCACAATGGGCGATGCCGGAAATTCATGGGTGAAAGCGAACTGCGATCCAGATCGGTACCTGAGAAGGACGATTGAAATCTACTGCGATGCGTTTCGGGCAAAGGGAGTTTCGCGCATCAGCGAAGCGTAGATCTTTTTCCGTCATTTGAACACTCCAATGTCTCGTACAACTCTACATAGCAACTCCAGTCGGACTATTCTCTCATTTGAGAATCTATATTTCTTCGCAATGGGTTTGACTGTCACTTTGCCGGTCGTTCTTATTGGAAAAATTGCCGTTGCGGAGATTTTGACAGCCCTGTTCGCTGTTCACTGCGTCTTCTTCGGGAAGCGTCTCGCCACTCGTGAACTTCAGACATTTCTGGTTCTTGGTGGACTCTGGCTTGCTGGAACGGCCATTTCTGGCTGGGCAAATGGCTCAGATCCAGACAAGGTGCTGCGTACTTCGGCAAACGCCGTTTTCTTTATGACAAGCCTACTGGTGCTAACAACGGCATTCCAGCAAAGTCAAAGCCGCATTTTTGCGTATGTTTTCGGGACGCTTATTGCTGCGTTTTTAACGCCAATAACTGATCCCGACCTGATACGCACAACGACAGACTATCGCCAAACCGTACTCCTGCCGATGGTATCGTCTGGCGTGTTTCTGTTGCTTCTTCTGAATTGGCGAATAGCCAAGAACTACAGCGTGCACATGGTTTTGTTGCTTTCGGCAACCGCAGTCTTCTCTGACGCACGCCTGAACTTTATTGGCTACACTCTGACTGCCATCGCTCTCTTGCTTGGTGTTTCACGCACGGAAGAGTTGTCACTGCGGATTCGAAAATCCTTGACGTCGCCGAGATTGATATTTTTCCTTCTGGCAACCTATATGGGTTACCTCGCGCTCGTCTTTATCTCCGAGCAGGGCATCCTTGGAGAGCACAGAAAGTCACAAATTTCAAGAATGTACAATAAGTTCAATCCGCTCGAATACGCCATGTACAATGGGAGAGGCGGTTTGGCCGTCGGGTACATTGCGATTGCGGAGAAACCATTATTCGGGCATGGAAGCGGTGCCGATGGTCGGACGTATGTCGCAAAAGCGCGCAGTCGCTTTCGAGTCACCTTCGAACGTAGTGAGTTGGAGAAGTACGACTGGGTAATTCCAACGCACTCAATGCTGCTATCGGCCTGGGTCGACGGAGGAATCTTGGGAGCCAGCTTCTTTATATACACAATTTACTTTTTCGCGATTCGCGCTTTCGTAGAAGCTCGCCCACCCGATCGAATCAAGGCCTGGCTTACCCACGGGATCATCGCAGCTGGGCTAGCAATCATACTCTCGCCCACCACCTATCGATCACGTCAGCTAATTCCCGCAACGATTGCTGTTTGCGTTGCAACTGCGCATGAAAAGCGAAAGTCCTCGGCGGCCGCGCGAGGATACCATTCGGTAGACGGATTGTCGGCGAGCTTACAACGCGCGTGATTTTTCCAAGACACTTTTGGTCTGTGCAGTCTATTGCGTGAAATACTAGTGCTCTACACGCGCCTGGCGCCCTATTTCCGCGACTGTTTAGAACAGTTTTGCAATAGTCACGGGTATCGCGCTCACATTGTTCATTACAGGCCCAATCCCGATGCGCCGCTATCATTTGAAAGCACATCAAAGTTACGGCTGTACGACCGTGGGGAATACGGAAGGACGGATCTGCTGGAGTTCGCGAAAGGATTGGCTCCAGCCGGTATCCTTTGTGTCGGTTGGAGCGACTCGACCTACAACTATGTCTGTAGGCACATGGGAACACCGACCATCTCAATGATCGACAACCCGTACACTCACTCGCTACGCCAGCGAGTGCTTTGTCGCGTTGCCAGACGCCATTTACTGAAGACTTTTTCGCATGCCTGGGTTTGCGGTCGCTCCCACTATATGTTGATGAGGAAGGCTGGGTTTTCAGATCAACGAATCATACCAGGACTTTATTGCGCATCAGCGAAAACGTTTTCCCCCAACTTTGATCAAGGCATCGACGGAGAGAAGAGAATTCTCTACGCAGGACGCCTTTTGGATTGGAAGGGCGTGGAGGACCTCGTCGTAGCGTTCATGAGAATTCCTGAATCCGAGAGAAACGGGTGGAAGCTGAGGATCGCAGGGACCGGTCCACTAGCGGAGCGCATTGATCGAAAAGCTTCGCAAGAATCTAGCGTCAAAGTGCTCGGATTTCTGTCGCCCGAACAACTGGCGAAGGAGATGAAGAATGCAGACGCCTTTTGCCTTCCGAGCTGGCATGAGCACTGGGGAGTGGTTGTCCATGAGGCAGCCCTCTCGGGACTTCCGCTGATTCTTTCCACTGGCGTTGAGGCCGCATCTGAATTTCTGATCGATGGGTATAACGGCTACTCATTTGAGCCAAGGGACACGCAAGACCTAGAAACTGCAATACGAAAACTTATGTCGACTGACGACCTCTCAGATTTTAAGCGCCACAGCAGAGAGCTAGGTGACCGGCATCGAGTCGAACACTGGTGCCAGCGTCTTCTATCCGTGATCCAATCAGCACACCGTGGGGATTGATGCCAAAGATGGATCAACCTGACTTTCCTGTACTCACGATCGCAACGATTTCATTCAACCAGGCTGAATTCCTCGAGCAGACCATTGTTTCTGCACTGGAAGCAATTCCAGATGGTAAGACCGTTGACTATATCGTTTTGGACGGCGGGTCCACCGATGGGTCCGTCGATATAATCCGTCGCTATAGTGATCGATTATATCACTGGGACTCTAAGCCCGACGGCGGGCCGGCAGCGGCGCTGAAGGAAGCTGTCGAAAAGTCTCGAGCTCCTTGGTTCTACTACTTGAACGCCGATGATCTCGTTTCAAGGAAAGGATTCCGTTTGGCCTTTGATCGAATTTCCAGAGACGTCAATACCGACGTGTACTATGCCAACGGATACACGTTGAACGAAGCCACTGGTAAAGTCTGTCGCCGCGTCAGCGACACGTGGCATCTATCTAGCTATGCCCGTGGCACGTGCTCGATTATTCAACAATCAACGTTTATTCGCCGAAGTTCACTAATTGAATCCGGCAACTTCAATCCTGAAAATCGCTCTTGCTGGGACGGGGAAGCAATCTTTGAAATTGCGAGAAACGGCGGCCGATTTTGCCGACTCCCATTTCCCGTTGGAGTATTCCGCATCCACGAAAACTCCATCACCGGATCGCAGCAAATAGTCGATCGCTACATTAGCGATCGCCGGAAGATTGCTAGACGCATTGACCAAACCTACCTTCACCCAAGTGGCCATTCAATTTTGGCATACCTAGCTACAAGGCTCAAGCAGCCGCGTGATGCTATTCGTCGGCTTAACGCCTCCATTGCGGATCTCATCAAACCCGTTCATTTGCAAGAGATCCTAAACGATGGCAACTAAGTCTCGCCCCTGTCTTGTCACGTCACAATTCGATAGACAGCTTGGCGGTGCGGCGAACACAATTGGCAAATTTCGGAATGCACTGAATGCCGCGGTGCTGTCCTATGGGGGGGAAGAGGACTCAGATTTCCCCGCCGACTTTCGTGTTCCCATCCCAAAGGGGATTATGGGAAGAGCTTTCGGAATGCCTCGAGCATGTGACAGGCACTTGCCAACGGAAAGTTTCAACCTGGTTTCGAGCCACCTCCTTTATCGATATCACTGTGAAGCTGCCTACCAGATCCATCGAAAGCAAAAGGCGCCGTTGTGGATCGTCCCTCACGGCGGTCTCGATCCATATGTATTCTCATACCGACGAGCACAAAAAGCGTCATGGCTGAAATATGTTGCTTCTCGATACTTTCGATCTGCCAGCCGCGTTATCTTTGCAACCCGTGCGGAAAAGAACAAAGCGCTGAACTATGTTGCAGTTGATAAGACGGCGGTAATCAACTGGCCTGTTAGCCCAATCGAACTGTCTGATGCACAAATCCGACGGAAGGCATTCCGACGATCCCTGGGGATATCAGATTCTTCGCATGCCATGCTTTATTTGGGGCGAGTTTCACCAATGAAGCGGCCAAAAGAGACCATAGCTGCATTCGCGGCAGCCAAGAGGAACCAAGAAGCTGATCTTATTATCGTTGGCAACGAATCGGGCATTACACTTTCTGATTTACATGCTTCGATACCTCTTTCTGTGAAAGATCACGTGCACATCGTAGGCCCACTATGGGGCCGTGACCGGGACAACGCTTTTCTTGGTTGCGATTCGTACATTACACTTTCGTTTCGCGAAAATTTCGGACATACCGTCGCCGAGGCGCTTTCCGCTGAATTGCCGATTGTTTCTGCGCCAGGTATCGACCTGCTTGGTGAGTTGCCGGCGAATCCGTTTGGTATTTATCTGAAATCAGATGATTTTGACGAAGCGGTTGCGGGGATTGAGGCAATGCTCGACATGGCCTACCGAGATCGCAAGCAGATCGGATCTGACGCGTCTGCTTGGGTCCGAACACATCTGACAGCTGAACGCTTTCGATCCCAACTATTGGACATTTATCGTCAAGACATATCATCCCCAGAATCAGCAACCTACCTTGGGCAGCGATCCGCGGCCGAGGGGACGTCTATATGACACACAAACACGGCATCTCAAACTTGTTACGGAATGTCCTCGGACATCCCTTGAATCGTGATCGGAAAATGCACGCTGCATGGAACGTGATCGCTTGGCAATTAAGCCAGCGTCTATTTCCTTCCCCATCTATAGTTCCATTTACATCCAAAACACGGCTGGTTGTATCGAAGGGCATGACCGGTGCCACAGGCAATATATATTGCGGGCTCTATGAGTTTGCAGACATGGCATTCCTATTGCATTTTTTGAGACCTGAAGATTTCTTCCTAGACATCGGGGCAAATGTCGGTGTGTACACTGTGCTGGCATCTGCACACGTCGGCGCAAGTTCGATGTGCTTCGAACCAGTTCCGGACACCCTAAAGCAGTTGCGCGACAATATTTCTACGAATGGAATCGAGCAACTCGTCGAGGTTGCTCCATATGCATTAGGCGAGTCCAATGGAAGCGTGGCATTCTCGAATGAAGAGCTCGACACCGTAAATCATATCGTCTATGATCAATCCGAGAATGTGAATGCCTTGATGATTGAAATCCGAACGCTGGATGGCCTGGAATTGGCCCAGCAGCCAGATCTTATCAAAATGGATGTTGAGGGCTTTGAATCTGCAGTGATAGCGGGTGGTGGAGTCACGTTAAAAGGCGACCGCTTGGCTGCGATACTTGTGGAGTTAAACGGAAGCGGCGAACGTTATGGTTTTTCAGACACCGACACTCACAAAAAGCTTTTGGATATCGGATTTCATCCGTGCTCATACGATCCATTTGAGCGCAGCTTGACGCGGCTTGAGAATCGCTCTGGATCAGTGAACACGCTTTATGTACGCGACTTCAATCGCGTTTCAGAGCGTCTATCCTCCGCTAGCCCAGTGCATCTACCATTTTGCACGGTGTGACTTAATTTTATACTGCAGATTTTGCCTGTGCGTCCACCTGTTAAGTTTGAGTGCATTACGGCGGTTTTCAACCGGGCGTCGACAGTCACTGATTGCCTGAATTCTATTGCGGAACAGACACTGGAGTTTTCGACGTCGCTTGTCGTCGACGGCATGTCTACTGATGGGACGGAGGCGGTGATAGCTGAGCATCGAGGTCCCACGACAACGGTGATCCGTGAGCCGGATGACGGGATCTACGATGCGTTGAACAAGGGGATTCGGTACGCGACCGGAGATGTGATCGGGTTTTTGCATGCCGATGACATGCTGGCCGATGCGGATTGTCTGGCGGCTGTTGCCGAGGCCTTTGAAGATCCCGATGCCGATGCGGTGTTCGGGGATCTGGTTTATGTGGATTCGGTGGATACTAACCGAATCATTCGGTATTGGCGAGAAAAGCCTTTCGATCGCCGGCGATTTCGAACGGGTTGGATGCCGCCACATCCGACGGTGTATATCCGGCGCGAGATCTACGAGCGCTACGGCGGGTTTCGCGATGATCTGAGAACGTCCGCCGACTATGAGTTGATGGTACGTCTTTTCTACAAGCATCAGGTGCGGCTGAAGCACATCCCGAAAATCTTGGTCAAGATGCGGATGGGAGGACAGAGCAACGCGTCTTGGTCCAACCGAAGACTAGCAAATCGTGAAGATCGCATGGCATGGATCGTGAACGACTTGAAGCCTCCGCCCTTCCTGCGTTTGACCAAGCCGATGCGGAAACTTCCGCAGTATTGGCTTCGTCCCAGCGAGCCTCTTCCGAACTTTCCGTGAAGCGAAAGCTCGGAGTTCGTGATGATTGCTCCGGAAACCCTGTATTCAAAGTTGCGGGATCTCTATCTTCGGAACCCTAGGCGTCTGCACGACGTGATCGACGCCTCATCGCTGCTTTCCGCCACCGATACGAGGATTTCCGATGATCAACAACAATACGTTGTCGCAGACAATGAGTGCATCTGAACTTCTTCGTGAACGTATCGCTGATGGGACGGCGAAGGTGGGGGTGGTTGGTCTGGGGTATGTCGGGCTGCCGCTGATCAGCGCGTTTACCAATGCGGGGTTCCAGTGCATCGGGTTCGATGTGGACCAGAGAAAGGTGGACGCTCTGCTGAAGGGCGAAAGCTATATCAAACACATCGCCGACCAGACGATCGGTGAGTGGATCGAAAAGAAGATGTTGGATCCGACCGCCGATATGAGCCGACTGGCCGAGGCGGATGTGGTGCTGATTTGTGTCCCCACGCCTCTTTCGGACACTCGCGATCCCGATCTGAAATACGTGACCAGCACCACCGAGGCGATCGCAAAGGTGCTGCGCCCCGGTCAAATGGTCATCTTGGAAAGCACCACTTACCCGACCACCACGCGGGATGTGATGGTGCCGATCCTTGAAAAGAACGCCAGCGGACTGAAGATCGGCGAAGACTTCTTCGTCGCCTACAGCCCCGAACGCGAAGATCCTGGCAACGCGGATTACACCGCCGCCGGAATCCCGAAGGTCGTCGGTGGTGTGGATGAGGCGTCCACGAAACTGGCGTGTGACCTGTATTCCAAAGCGATCGTGCAGGTCGTCCCGGTGTCATCGGCCGAAGTCGCCGAGGCGTGCAAGATCCTGGAGAACACTTATCGCAGCGTGAACATCGCGTTGGTCAACGAGCTGAAAACGTTGTACGACCGCATGGGCATCGACGTTTGGGAAGTGATCGATGCGGCGAAGACAAAGCCGTTCGGCTTCCAAGCGTTCTATCCCGGTCCAGGCCTGGGCGGTCACTGCATCCCGATCGATCCATTTTATCTGTCGTGGCTGGCACGCCGTGAAGGTATGGCGACTCGGTTCATCGAGCTTGCCGGTGAAGTCAACACGAACATGCCGCACTACGTGATCACTCGCGTGGCCGAGGCGTTGAATGACGCCGGCAAACCGATCAAAGGCAGCCGCATTTTGATCCTGGGGATGGCTTATAAGAAGGACGTCGATGATTCGCGGGAAAGCCCGTCGTTTGAGCTGATGGACTTGTTGCTCGATCGCGGTGCGGACGTCTGTTACAACGATCCTTATATCCCCGAACTGCCTCCAAAGCGTCGTTATCAAGACTTGCCGTCGTTGTCGAGCGTGCCGCTGAGTAGTGAGTATTTGAGGGCGATGGACTGTGTTCTGATCGCGACGGACCACAGCGATTATGACTATGACTTCATCGTGAAGCATTCGCCGTTGGTCGTGGATACTCGCAATGCGACGAAGGATGTCACGGAGGGTCGGGAGAAGATTCGGAAGGCTTAGGGGCTTGGGTGACGGGTGGGGCAGGTCGCGGGTTCGCGGGGTGCCGGGTTCGCGCGGGAGAGGACGCTACTTTCGCGGAGCGAAAGGCGACGATGTGAGCCGCAGGGCGCTAGCCGCGGGTTCGGTTTGTCGATGCGGCGCAGCCCTCCCCTCGCTTAGGCTCGACCCTCCCGGAGGGAGGGTGAAGTGGGGTGGGCCCGGCCGCTCACGCGTCACGGCTCACGTGGAGGGTGAAGGACAGTTACATTTCACCCTGCTGTTTTGCGCGAGGGTCGGAATTGAGGGACGAGATACCGGGGAGGGTGTTTGGGTGTGGGGCGGACGCTACTTTCGCGGGAGCGAAAGGCGACGATGTGAGCCGCGGGGCGCTAGCCGCGGGTTCGGTTTGGCGATGCGGCGCAGCCCTCCCCTCGCCTAGGCTCGACCCTCCCGGAGGGAGGGTGAATTAGTTTGGGCCCGGCCGCTGACGCGTCACGGCTCACGTGGAGGGAGGGTGAAGTCCGGTTTGTTTTCACCCTCCTGCTCTGCGGTAGGGTCGCGAAGTGAGCTCCAGCGAACTCACGCGGGGAGGGTGTGCGGTGGCGAAGAAGACGAGCGAACAGCGTCTGATCAATCATGCACGTCGGCGCAGGAGTGAGGCGACCACCTCCGAAGGGCTGCTTTGGAGCTTGCTCCGTGGCAAGCAGTTGTGCGGACTGAAGTTCCGACGTGAACACCCGGTCGGATCGTTCATCGCGGATTTCGCTTGCGTCAGCGAGCAAGTCGTCGTGGAAATCGACGGCGGGTATCACGACGAGAATGCCGAATCCGATTGGCAAAGGCAAAATGCGATCGAAGGCTTGGGCTGGCGAGTCATTCGGTTCACCGACCAAGAGGTCGAGCAGGACGCTGATGCGGTTTGCCATGGCATCGCGAGTTTCTTGGGGATCCCGTACGAGTTTCAGGAGAGGTCGTGTGAGGGATCCGGGTTTCGCAGCGTTCACGCTTCGCCCGCGAAGAGACGTAGGGAAGGATGACGCGGCCCTCCCCTCGCTTTGGCTCGACCCTCCCGGAGGGAGGGTGAAGGACAGTTACATTTCACCATCCTGCTTTTCGGGAGGGTCGGAATTGAGGGACGAGATTCCGGGGAGGGTGTTTGGGTGTGGGGCGGACGCTACTTTCGCGGAGCGAAAGGCGACGATTTGAGCCGCTGGGCGCTAGCCGCGGGTTCGGTTTGTCGATGCGGCGCAGCCCTCCCCTCGCTTAGGCTCGACCCTCCCGGAGGGAGGGTGAAGTGGGGTGGGCCCGGTCGCTGACGCGTCGCGGCTTACGTTGGGGGTGGGTGCTGGTTGGGCGGAGGGCACTTAGAATGGCGGGATGAACGAATCATCTCAGCCAGCCGACGCGGACTTTTCGGCACTCTGTGATTGGCGTGATCTGCACGCCGACGCTTTCGACGGCACCCGGTGTTTGATCACCGGAGGTGCCGGTTTCATTGGGTCGCATCTGGCCCACGCTCTTGTCACCCTGGGCGCCGAAGTTGTCTTGCTGGACGACCTGTCGGGAGGATCTCGTGACAACGTGCCGCCGGGATGCCGGTTGGTCGAAGGCTGCATTCGCGACCACGACGCGGTGGCGTTGGCGATGGACCGCGCGGAGCTGGTCTTTCACTTGGCGGCACTGGGCAGCGTTCCTCGGTCGATCACGATGCCCGCGGTTTATACTGACATCAACATCGGCGGGACCATGCGAGTGTTGGAGGTCGCCAGACAAAGCGGCGTGCGACGGCTGGTCCTGGCCAGCAGCAGCAGCGTTTATGGCGAAACGCCCGAGTTGCCCAAGCATGAATCGATGCCGATGTTGGCCTTGTCGCCCTATGCGGCCAGCAAGATCGCGTGTGAAGCTTTGGTGCGGTCTTACGCCAAGTGTTACGACATCGACACCGCTTGTTTGCGATTCTTTAACGTCTTCGGGCCTCGCCAGAACGCCAATTCCGCGTATGCCGCCGTGATCGCCGCGTTCGGCAAAGCGCTTGCCGATGGCAAATCACCGATCGTCTATGACGACGGCGAACAGTCACGCGATTTCACGTTCGTGGAAAACGTCGTCCACGCGAATTTGTTGGCGGCTCGATCGTCGCAACCTATCGACGGTGCCGCGGTCAACGTAGCGTGTGGTCGCCGCGTGACGGTCAATGAGTTGGCGAAGCGAATGATGCAGTCGTTCGGTCACGGTGATTTGTCGATCGATTATCGCCCGGCGCGAACCGGTGATATTCGGCATTCGTTGGCATCGTTGGATCGAGCGTCCGAGTTGTTGGGATATGAACCGGTCGTCGATTTCGAAGCCGGATTGGACGCGACGGTGCGATGGATGCGATCGGAAGGGTAAAGGATTGGTGATTGGGGGCAGGTCCCGAGGCCTGACGGCCGGCGGCTCACGGGGGGGCGGCGGATTAGAGAGAGCCGTGGGCCGTGAGGCACCGGGATTGGGGATGTGGCAGTGGAAGGGAACAAGGGCCCGAGGCCTGACGGCCGGCGGCTCACGGGGGCGGTGGTTTGGGGTGAGCCGTGGGCCGTGAGGCACCGGGAATTGGGGTGTGGAAGTCAGCGGGCGAATGCGAACAAACGGCTGAAGGTGGAGATGTACAGCGTGCCGCCCGAGGCGACGGGGCTGCCGTACAGGCCGGTCTCAAACTGCGTTTCGCTGATCAAATTCTTTTGTCGACCGGCTTCAAAAACAAACATCGATCCTCGTTTGTTCCCCACGTAGACTTTGCCGTCGGCGACCAGAGCGGTCGACCAGAATTCTGCTTTCGTCGGATGTTCCCAAACGGTTGCACCGGAGTCGGCATCCAGGCAATAGAACGTGCGTCCAAAATCACCGATGTAGACCAAGCCGTTGTGGATGGTCGGGGATGCACTGCAGTGACGCCCCAGAGGAAATCGCCACAACAAGTTGGTTTTCGTCACGTCGCCGGTGCCCGACAAATCGATGCACTGGAGTGAGGCTTCGTTTTTTCCCCACCAGATGTCGCCGCCGCTGCTGACGAACAACCGATCGTCCACGACCACCGGCTGGCTCATCACGTTCGTCGGACTCTCGTGCCGATTGCCGACGAAGTCGTGGACGTGTTCCTTCGGCGAACCGGGGTCCAGATCAAACTGCCAGACTTTGCGAAGCGTTCGCCCGCGACCGGGCTTCGCGTCAGACACCAGGGGTTCGAAGCCGTAACAAATGCCGTTGCCGCCGCAAAACAGGATACGTTCGCGGCCGTCGACATTGGCGACCACGGGCGACGACCAATTGCAATGAAAGATCTCGTTGCCGATCCCCAAACCATCGGTGGCCAAGAGTCGTCCGGTGTGACGATCCAACACGACCAGGCTGGGCGCATCGGGTTGGGGGATGTGACTGTGCTTCGGATCGACGCCGTTGGCCGTGTTCAGGTAAAGGTGATCGCCATGGGCCAGGATGATACTGTGGGCGGCATCGTGATGATGCACATCCAATTGCTCGGGCATGGAATATCGCCAAAGGATATCGGCGTCATGATCCGCTAGCGTGATTGCCGCTTCGGAATTGCCAGCGACGAAAGCGGCTTCATCCACGAACGGGCCGTCGTTCCCATCGGCCAATCCGTTGATGTCCAGACACAAGACTTCCGCACGATTGCTGACCACATAAACATGGTCACCCACGACGGTCGGCGCGGAACAGATTCCGCCGAGATGCCAATCCAGGTACTTCTTGTCCGTCAACTTCGGCACGGTCAATTGCCAGATCAATTCGCCGGTCGCTTCATCCAAACACAACAGCGTCCCGCGGATCCCCGTGAATCGATCGTCCATGGGGGCACTGTTGTTGCCGCCGATGATGACCTTGCCGCCGACGATCACCGGCGTGCCGTAGGACGAATTGCCCATATCGATCGACCACCGCAAATTTCCTGCGGCGTTGGGATCCAATTGATCGGGAAGACCGGTTTCGTCGGAGACCGAGTTGTGGGTCCGTGGGTCGCCCCATTGCGGTTGATCGGCCGAGAGGTGCGCAAGCCCAAAGATGATCAGCAAGCCACCGAACAGCGTGAATCGACGGTCGGGTGGCATCGTCCCAATCCTCTGTTTCGCGATGCGGCACGCGCGGGAGAAGGTATCGCGTTGGCGGAGCAAGCGAGGATTCTTGAAACCGTTTGAACGAATCATGGAGGGGTGTTCAGCTTGGCTGGGTGGGATGATTGGCGGGGCCGATGGGTGCGTATCGACCACTTCAGTTTAGCCGACACGGTATCGCCGGATGTCTGGCGAATTTTGAGGCATCCCATGATTGCCAGCGGGCTTTGGTACCATTAACGATCCACCAACGGTCTTTCATCCGGACCGCACCCTACGCCGCCACGGTTCGTCTTCCATGCGTCTAAATTTTTTGCGATTTGCCGATCGTATTCACTCGGTCCCCTGCCCTGCACGACGGTCGTCTGTTTTGGCCAACACGTTGCAGTTGGCCGCGATTGCGATGGCGGGTTTCGTGACGCTGGCAGTGGTAACTCACGGCGTCGCCGATGAACCATCGTCCGGTTCAAACGCCGTTACCGTGACCGCTGAAGACTTTGGGGCGATGTCTGACGGGACGCGGGTGCAGCGGTTCACCATCGACAACGGTACGTCGGTTCGGGCGAGTGTGATCAGCCTGGGTGCCACGCTGCAGAATGTCGAGACCGTCGATCGCGACGGCCAGTGGGCCAGCATCACGCTGCACCGTGACACGCTGGACGAGTACTTGGCCGGTCATCCGCTTTTGGGCAGTGTGGTCGGTCGGTACGCCAACCGGATCTCCGGTGCATCGTTTCGCATTGATGGCGAAACGTACGATCTGACAAAGAACGCGGGAAAGCACCACATTCACGGCGGCGGCAAGACGGGCTTTCAAAACCAATTGTGGGCCGCGGAACCATTCACGAAGCCCGATCGAGCGGGCGTGCGATTGCGGCTGACCAGCCCTGACGGCGAAGCGGGCTATCCCGGAACCTTGAAAGTCACGATGACTTACGCGGTGACATCCGACGGGCGGCTGATCATGGATTACCGGGCGACGACCGATGCGGCGACGGTTGTGAATCTGACCAATCACGCTTACTGGAACTTGGCCGGTGCGGACACAGAGTCCACGGTCGCGGATCACATCGTCACATTACAGGCGGATCAATACTTGGTGGGTGATGAAAAGAAGGTTCCAACGGGCGAGATCCGATCCGTCGATGGTGGGCCGATGGATTTTCGCCAGCCGCGTGCGGTGGGCTCGCGACAAAGCGAAACAGATTACGGAATCTACGACCATTGTTATGTCATCCGGGGCTGGGATGGCAGTTTGCGAAGGTGCGCCAGTGTTTACGAACCATCGTCGGGGCGCACGATGAGGGTCCACACCACACAGCCCGGCGTCCAGCTTTACACGGGCAATCCACAGGGCCTGTGCTTGGAAACGCAGCACTTTCCCGATTCACCCAACCAGCCAAAATTTCCGTCGACTTTGCTGCGTCCTGGTCAGACGTTTCGCGAAATCACCGTGCACACATTCGGTGTCCGCAACGATTGATTTCCTCCTTGGTGGTGGGCGCATTTCGGGAACGGAAGGATGCGATAAATTGTCCACATGAACAAAAAGCAAATTCGAATTTCCGCGGTGACGCTGTTTTCGGCGTTGATCTTGTTGGCCGGGCCGTCCGGATGTGATCGGCAAACGGAGACGCCAGAGACGACCGAGCGACGCCCGGAGAGTTTTCGGACGAAGTATCGTGCGTTGATCCGGTCGAGCAACTTGGCGGCAGCCGATGAATTGGTCGTCGCGGAAATGGTCCGTCGTCCGGACGATTTGGAAGTGCTGCAACTGGCGGCGGAGCTGTCGGCCGAGCGTGGCCGATGGGACGAAGCGGCCCAGCGATACCAAGCCTTCATCGAATCGGGCGCGACGGTCGACGACAAAATTCGCCAGCAATGGATCGACGCCCGATGTGCCGCCGGCGACGTGATGCTGTGTATTGAAGAACTGCAACATACGGACGAGCCGACGGAGTTCGAACGTCGCCAATTGAGTCGTCTGGCTGCGATCGTCGGTGATGTTTGGCTGTCACAGCAAGCGATGTTGGACTTGCTGGATGCCAGACGCATCGAGCCGTTGGAAGCCGCGTTGTTGACGTGTTTCCGTCAACCTCGCGAGACCAACGACGAATTCATCCAGGCGGCGTTGCAAAAACACCCGACGGATCAACGGCCGGCGATGGCGGCGGCCGTCCGCCAATGGCTGGCTCAAGACCGTGCATCGGCCATCGAAGTCTTGGAACCAATCGTCCAGCAGCATGCTGATTATCGACCGGCGATCGGACTGCTGGGGTTTTTGTACGCTGATTCTGCGGATTTCCAGTCGCTTCGAGAACTGCTTCAGGAGTTTTCTCCCGACAGCATCGACCGAGCGGAGTATTGGTACGCCCTCGGCGTCGCCAATCAACAATCGGGGGCCAACGAAGCGGCGATCGGAGCGTTCGCAAAATCCGTCGACGATCCGTTTTTGGGAATGCTGGCGTCCGGACGCATGGCGACAGTTTTGGCGGCCGCTGGAAAGCTGGATTCGGCCAAGGCGTTCACGGCGGATGATGCCACCTACAAACAACTGTGCATGGCCCAGGGGACGTTTCTGAACAGCGGCCAGCAATCGCAGAAAGCTTGTTTGGAGATCGCGCAATTACTGGCGACGCTGGGACGCGAACGTGAAGTCCAGTTTTGGACTCGGCTGGCGTCATCGCGAACCAGCGAGCCGGTAGATGATTTGACCGCGCAAACACGTTCGATCAACCGTGCGGCTCGAACCTCCGATCGCCGCAACCTCTTGGCCTCACTTCGCCAAGAGTATCCAGTCGTTGCATCGGAGCTGGAGCCCACCGACACAAACGACGTCGCGGACACGGCATCGGGCCGAATTCCCAGTGTCGACTTTGAACAATTGACGCCGGTTCGGTTGATCGACGAAGCGAAACAACGCGGGCTGGAGTTCACGTTCAACCACGGCGAGCCCGACGGATCGCTGGGACGATGGATTTTGCACATCACCGGCGGTGGCGTCGCGGCACGCGATTTTGATCGGGACGGATGGCCGGACATCTTGATGACGCAAGCGGGCAGCGACCCACGTTCCGGCGGCGCGACGGAGACCGCCGGCACCTCCGATGCATTGTTTTGGAACCATGATGGGAGGTTCGCGCGAGCGCCCGACTGGGCCATTGATTCGCGGGGATACGGCCAGGGCGTGGCGGCCGGTGACGTTAACGGCGACGGGTTTGATGACTTGTTCATCGCGACGGTGGACCGAAATCGGCTGTGGATCAACCGCGGGGATGGCACGTTTCGTGACGCGACCGACGAAGCACAGATGACCAGCCGCCAATGGTCGTGCAGCGTGGCGATGGCTGATTTGAATGGCGATGGGCTGAGCGATCTGATCGAGACCAACTACACCGAAAAGCCGGCCTCGCTGGATTTGCCTTGCTATGACAACGATGGCGAACTGACCGCATGCATGCCGTTGGCGTTCGGTCCGACGCCGGATTATTTGTGGCTATCCAACGGCGACGGGACCTTTCGCAACGACGGCGACTGGGACGAACCGTCACGACAAGGCCGCGGCTTGGGCGTTTTGGTGGCCGACGTCGATGGCAGTGGCGAATTGGATGTGTTGGTGGCCAACGACCAATCGGCCAACCATCTGTGGCAACGTCGTGATGATCGCTGGGTGGATATGGGAACGCTGCGAGGGCTGGCCGTCGGTTCGGCTGGGCGACCGCAGGGATGCATGGGCATCGCGTGGGGTGACCCGGATGACGATGGCGACATGGATCTGGTGGTCACGAACTATACCAACGAGCACAACAATTTCTTCGTCCAGCAATCCGCCGGGCACTTCATTGACCGGGCGGCGATGAGTGGGATGACCGACATCTCGTTGGTCATGCTGGGGTTCGGCGTCGCGTTGACCGACTTGGACGTCGACGGTCGCGACGAAGTCTTCATCGCCAACGGCTTGGTGAACAAGAACACGGACCCGGGATTACCGTTCAAACAACCGGCGCAGGTGTTGCGAACGTCGGGCATCCGGTTGTGGGACGACTTGCGAACCGAAGGCACCTATTTGGAAGAACCCCATGTCGGCCGCGCGATCGGACTGGCGGATTTCAATCGCGATGGTCTGACCGACATCGCGATCACGCACTTGGGTGAACCTGCGGGGCTGTTGATCAATCACAGTGATGTGGAAACGCCGGACCGATGGATCGCTTTCGATTTGGTCGCCAGCAACGGTGATCGCGACGCCGTCGGTGCGACGGTGACGGTGAAAACCAATTTGCGTAATCGCGTCATTCAGCGGGTCGCCGGATTCGGTTACCAGTCGACGCACGACCGAGTTTTGAAGACCACGCTGGCGTCGGGCGAGACGATTGAATCGGTACAGGTCCGCTGGCCCGGCGGCGGGACGGATGACCTGGGACCGCTTGCGGCCGGAAGCGTTTGGCAGCTTCGCCAGGGCGAATCGGATCCGATTTTGCTGGGCGGATTGTCGGCCGGGCAATAGTCCAGCCGGAACCCTGGGGGGCTCTTCACCAGGCCGGCTTTTCTGGATCGCCCCGCACTGATTGACCCTACAGAATCTGGTGCGGTTCCGGTAAGTTGATGCCAAAATTCAAGACTCCGACATTGAAAGCAAAGATGACGACACGCAAAGGTTCGGATTTCGCTGGCTTATCGGTCGCCATTGTGACGCCGTTTCGTGACGGCGAAGTCGACTATGGACGCCTTCGCGAACAGGTCGAATTTCAGATCGCAGCCGGCATCACTTGTCTGGTTCCCGCCGGTACGACCGGTGAGAGCCCGACGCTGTCGCACGATGAGCACGAGAAGGTGATCGGCGAAGTGATCCAAATCGCTGCCGGTCGCTGCAAAGTGATGGCGGGAACGGGCAGCAACAGTACCGCCGAAGCGTTGCGATTGACCAAACGCGCGGCGGCCGAAGGTGCCGACGCGACGCTGCAGGTCGCCCCGTATTACAACAAGCCGACGCAGGAAGGGTTTTACCAGCACTTCAAAGCGGTGGCCGAAGCCGTTGATATCCCGGTGTGCGTCTACAACATTCCCGGGCGTACGGGAAAGAACATCGAAGTCGACACGATTGCGCGGCTGAGCGATGTTCCGGGCATCACGATGGTCAAGGAAGCGACCGGTTCGCTGGACCAGTGCACCGCGGTTTTGGGATCGACCGACCTGACGGTGCTGTCGGGCGACGATTCGTTGACGTTGCCGATGATCAGTGTGGGTGCGGAAGGCGTGATCAGCGTGGCGGGCAATATCGTCCCGGGCGACATGAGCGAGTTGGTTCAAGCGGCCGTGGCCGGTGATTTGGCGACGGCCCAGCGGCTGCATCACCGTTTGTATTCGCTGTGCAGCAACATGCTGGGACTGGCGACCAACCCGATTCCGGTCAAAGCGGCGATGGCGATGCTGGGGCGTGACAGCGGTGAATTGCGATTGCCGATGACGCCGCTGGACGACGCCGGCAAGGAGAAGCTGGCGGCGACTTTGAACGCGTTTGGGATTTCGGCCGCGGCGGTTTCTTGAACGTTGGGTTTGACACGTCGGAACAGGTTGCGAGCTGTTATTCGGAGCCTGAGGGTATTACAACAGCAGCCCTCCCCTCGCTTAGGCTCGACCCTCCCGGAGGGAGGGTGAATTCGTATGGGCCGGGCCGCTGACGCGTCACGGCTCACGTGGAGGGAGGGTGAAGGACGGTTTGATTTTACCCTCCTGCTCTGCGGGAGGGTCGCGAAGTGAGCTCCAGCGAACTCACGCGGGGAGGGTGTGCGGTGGCGAGAAAGACGAGCGAACAGCGTCTGATCAATCATGCACGTCAG
Source organism: Crateriforma spongiae (assembly GCF_012290005.1). Lineage (NCBI taxonomy): Bacteria > Pseudomonadati > Planctomycetota > Planctomycetia > Pirellulales > Pirellulaceae > Crateriforma > Crateriforma spongiae. The sequence goes on along the minus strand of NZ_JAAXMS010000011.1, from coordinate 33,882 downwards.
CGCAGAAGTGAGTCGACCACCTCCGAAGGGCTGCTTTGGAGTTTGCTCCGTGGCAAGCAGTTGTGCGGACTCAAGTTTCGACGTGAACACCCGGTCGGATCGTTCATCGCGGATTTCGCTTGCGTCAGCGAGCAACTCGTCGTTGAAATCGACGGCGGGTATCACGACGAGAATGCCGAATCCGATTTGCAAAGGCAAAAAGCGATCGAAGGCTTGGGTTGGCGAGCCATTCGGTTCACCGACCAAGAGGTCGAACAGGACGCTGAGGCGGTATGTCGCGCGATCGCGAGTTTCTTGGAAATTCCGTACGAGTTTCGCAAGAGAGCGCTGGGTGGATCCGGGTTTCGCAGCGTTCATGCGTCGCCCGCGAAGAGAGGTAGGGAAGGGAGACACGGCCCTCCCCTCGCGTAGGCTCGACCCTCCCGGAGGGAGGGTGAAGGACAGTTTGAATTCACCCTCCTGTTTTTGGGAGGGTCGGAATCGAGGAACGAGATTCCGGGGAGGGAGTTTGGGGGTGGGGCGGACGCTACTTTCGCGGGAGCGAAAGGCGACGATTTGAGCCGCTGGGCGCTAGCCGCGGGTTCGGTTTGTCGATGCGACGCGGCCCTCCCCTCGCCTAGGCTCGACCCTCCCGGAGGGAGGGTGAATTTGTGGGGGCCCGGCCGCTGACGCGTCACGACGTACGTGGAGGGAGGGTGAAGACGGCGACTATAGACCCAGGTCGCCGAACAGCGGTGTGCTGAGATAGCGTTCGCCCAGGCTGCACATGATCGTGACGATTCGCTTGCCTTTCATTTCCGGTCGAGCGGCCAATTGGGCGGCAGCACACATGTTGGCACCGCTGCTGATCCCCGCCACGATGCCTTCTTCCTTGGCCAGCTTGCGGCCCCAAGCGAACGCGTCTTCGTCGTCGACTTGGATCACGTCATCAATGATTGCGGTGTCCAAATTCTTGGGGATGAAGCCGGCACCGATGCCTTGGATGCGGTGCTTGCCTGGCGACCCACCGCTGATGACCGGCGAATGCTTTGGTTCCACCGCAATGGCTTTGAAGTCCGGATTGCGTGACTTCAGATAACGTGCGACCCCGGTGATGGTTCCGCCGGTGCCGACGCCGGCGACGATCGCATCGATGTTGTGATCGCTGTCTTCCCAGATCTCCGGTCCCGTGGTCGCTTCGTGGATCGCCGGGTTGGCCGGGTTTTCGAACTGTTGTGGCATGAAAGCACTGTCGGTCTGGGTGACCAATTCGTGAGCCTTTTCGATGGCACCGCCCATCCCGTCGGCGGCCGGTGTCAAAACTAGGTTCGCGCCCATCGCCCGCAACAGGGCTCGCCGTTCGACGGACATCGATTCCGGCATCGTCAGCGTCAACTTGTATCCTTTGGCGGCACAGACGAAGGCCAACGCGATGCCGGTGTTGCCGCTGGTCGGCTCGATGACGTGGGTTTCCGACGTGATGCTGCCGTCTTTCTCGCCGGCTTCGATCATCGCGACGCCGATCCGGTCTTTGACACTGTTCAGCGGTTGGAAAAATTCGCACTTCGCGAACACCGTCGCATGGTCGTCGGGGACCAGGCGGTTGATGCGAATCATCGGGGTGTCACCGATCGCCTTGGCGACGTTGTCAAACGTGTGATTTCGCGGCATGGGGTAAGCCTCTGCGATGCTGGGTGAATGCGATGTCAATGTGCGATGGATGGGTGCGACCGCCGCGCCGCGACGTGAACGCGATGATGCGGGTACCGAGAAGCGGATCTGGATGAAACCGAATCCGATTCCGCATTTCGGCCCGAAAGAGCGTCATGATACGAATTTTCCGCCGCGCGTACGGTGGGGGACACCGTCACAAAAGTGATGGCGGCATGATTCGTCGGAGACATCGGCGGTGACTTCATCCGTGAAGTGCCCGTGAATGTTCAAAAGAAGACCGAACGCGCTCTAAATCAGTGCCCACGCGGCGAATGCCGAAGCGTCATGCCAGGGCAGTCGGACGATGACACGCGGATTCGAGTGCAAGTATCACCACCACCCGGGCGATGATCGCTTCGCAAACGTGATCAGGCGACGTTCCAGGTGTCGCCCGAATGGAACAGGGTGTTCAAATCGCCTTCGCCCTTTTCCCGCTTCGCCGTCGTGACTTGATCGTTGATCTGGTCGTTGTAGGTGGCAACGCCGTCGACCTGACGCAAGATGCCGAACGGTTCGGGCATCACCGGGTAACGCATGCGAGCCAGCATCATTTGGATCGACGGATCCGGGTTGTGGGCGTCGTGAATCAGCAGATCATCGGCGGGCACGTCCGCGGTGTCGACGACTTCCAAGTGGTTGCCGGTCAGACGGATCCCTTTATCACGGTTTTCGCCGAAGATCATCGGCTTGCCGTGTTCCAGTTCGATGATGTTGTTCGGACGCTGTTTCTTTTCCTGGGCGTACGCCATCGCGCCGTCGTTGAAGACGTTGCAGTTCTGGTACACCTCCACCAGCGACGTGCCCTTGTGCTGGGACGCAGCCATCAGCATGTCGCCGAGGTGCTTGACGTGGGCGTCCATGCTGCGCGCGACGAAGGTGGCCTCGGCGGCCAATGCGATCGACAGCGGGCTGAGCGGGTGATCGATCGAGCCCATCGGGGTGCTCTTGGTGATCTGGCCTTCGGCGCTGGTCGGGCTGTATTGGCCCTTGGTCAATCCATAGATCCGGTTGTTGAACAAAACGATGTTGATGTCCAAGTTCCGGCGGATCGCATGGATGAAGTGGTTGCCGCCAATGGACAACGAGTCACCGTCGCCGGTGATCACCCAAACCATCAGATCGGGCCGAGTCGACTTCAATCCGGTGGCAAACCCCGGTGCACGTCCGTGGATGCTGTGCATCCCGTAGGTGTTCATGTAGTACGGAAAACGGCTGCTGCAACCAATCCCGCTGATGAAGACGATCTTTTCACGCGGCACGCCGACGTTGGGCAAGACTTTCTTCATCTGGGCCAGGATCGAATAGTCGCCACAGCCGGGGCACCAGCGGACGTCTTGATCGGAGGCAAAGTCGGTGGCTTTCAGAACGGGCAAAGACATGAGTGGCTCGGTCTTGCAGGAGAACGTTGAAATGTCGGGGTGGCAGCGAAGGAACGGAACGGCAGGTCGATCGGTGAAGCGTCACGCGAGTCTCCGGTGCAAACGCCTGTTCGCAACCGAATCACAGATGACACGGTGACCGGATCGATCTTATCCGGCTTTGCTTTTGCGAGCCGGCGCGGCGTGCGACTGGATCGCATCGACCAGTTCGTTCACCGTAAACGGCTTGCCTTTGATCTTGTTGATGCCGATGCAGTCGACCAGGAATTCGCTGCGTAACAGCATCCGCAGCTGTCCGGCGTTCAATTCCGGCACGATGACTTTGCGGAACGATTTCAACAGCGTGCCGATGTTGCGTGGCATCGGGTTCAGGTAACGCAGGTGCGCGTGGCTGACGTCGTGTCCGTCCATCCGGGCACGGCTGACGGCGGTGTGACAGGCACCGTAGGTCCCGCCCCACGAAACGACCAACACGTCACCGCTGGTTTCACCCAACACGTCCTGTTCGGGAATCCGGTCGGCGATCCGAGCGACCTTTTCCGCGCGGGTTTGAACCATGTGTTGGTGGTTGTCTGGGTCATAGCTGACGTTGCCCGTGCGGTCTTCTTTCTCCAGACCGCCGATGCGGTGCATCAGTCCGTCGGTTCCGGGAACGGCCCAAGGTCGCGACAGGTTTTCGTCACGCTCGTACGGCAAGAACGGTTCTTCGCCCGACGTGGCCGGCGGGTGCTGGATCGTGATCTTGGGCAACGAATTCATTTCCGGAATCTTCCACGGCTCGCTGCCATTGGCGATGTAACCGTCGGACAACAGCATGACCGGGGTCATCGTTTCAGCGGCGATTCGCCAAGCCTCGATCGCCATGTCGAAACAGTCCGCGGGCGAACACGGAGCCAAAACCGGCATCGGGGCTTCACCGTTGCGTCCGAACATCGCTTGCAACAAGTCGCTCTGTTCGGTCTTCGTGGGCAAACCTGTGCTGGGACCGCCACGTTGGACGTTGATCACGATCATGGGCATTTCCATCATCACGCCCAAGCCCATGGCTTCGCCCTTGAGCGCGATTCCAGGACCGCTGCTGGCGGTGACTGCCATTTCGCCGCCGAACGCGGCACCGATGGTGGCACAAATCGCGGCGATCTCGTCTTCCGCTTGGAAGGTTCGCACGCCGAAGTTCTTGTGCTTGGTCAGTTCGTGCAGGATGTCGGATGCGGGCGTGATCGGATAAGTGCCGTAAAACAGTTCTTTACCCGAGATCTTTGACGCCGTGATCAGCCCCCAAGCCAACGCCTGGTTGCCCATGATGTTGCGGTACGTGCCTGGCTGCAATTCCGCAGCGTCGACACTATACGATTCGCCAAAAGCTTCGGTCGTTTCGCCGTAAGCCCATCCCGCACGCAGTGCCGCTTCATTGGCCGCGACCACGTCTGGTTTCTTGTAGAACTTTTCTTGGATGAACCGCAGGGTGGGTTCCAAGGACCGGCCGAACAGCCAGTACACCAACCCCATTGCGAAGAAGTTCTTGCAACGATCGGCGTTTTTGGCGCTCAAGCCGTGTTCTTCCACCGCGGCTCGAGTCAGCTTGGTCATCGGAACCTTCACCAATCGATACGACTGGTTGATGATGTCCGATTCCAGCGGGTCCGATTCGACCTTGGCCAGCTTGAATTCTTTCGCGTTGAAGCCGTCTTCGTTGGCGATCAAGATGCCGCCTTTGCGAAGATCGCCCAGGTTGGTGACCAACGCGGCCGGGTTCATCACGACCAGGGCGTCCAGCGTGTCGCCGGGCGTGAAGATTTCTTCCGAAGCGAACTGCAACTGGAACCCGGACACACCGGCGCGAGTCCCACGCGGGGCGCGGATCTCCGCAGGGAAATCGGGGAATGTCGCGACGTCGTTGCCGGCCAGCGCGCTGGTGTTGGTCAGTTGGGTGCCCAACAACTGCATCCCATCGCCACTATCGCCGGCCAAACGAACCGTGATCCCGGTAACCGAACGCACCGATTTTCCGGCGTTGTCGGATACTTCGGTGCCGGAGACGTCGTTGGCCAGGGGACCGGGTTGGGATGCCGTCATGGAAAAACCGTGCAAAGGCTTGAGTGTTCAAAATGACAGCCGGCAATGAGGTTGCCGCGGTCAATGACGCGACAATTTTGCATCCGCCAGCGGGTTGTGGCGGTTGTGCCCTTCGTTCGAATCGGGCCGGCCGTGTGGGATGTATCGATCATTCCGGATCGGATACTTGTTAAAAATTCTATAATTCGGACCGAGCACGGCTAGTTCAGGATCACCGGAAGGTCGGATTTTCCACGCTCTTTACCCGATTTGCCAACTTTGCGAGCCCGCTTCGATCTGCCGCAGCGTGGCAAATCGTCAGTTTTGACGCAAGAGGCTGCTGAGAACGGTTCTCAACAGAAAGGGTCGAAGTTGGGGGTGATGGACGGTTTGATTTCACTCTCCTGCTCCGCGGGAGGGTCGGAATCGAGGGACGAGATTCCGGGGAGGGTGTGAAGGATGATGCGGCCCTCCCCTCGCTAAGGCGCAGCCCTCCCGGAGGGAGGGTGAAGGATGGGGGCCCGGCCGCTGACGCGTCACGGCTCATGTCGAGGGAGGGTAATGGATGGTTTGATTGCACCCTCCTGCTCCGCGGGAGGGTCGGAATCGAGGAACGAGATTCCGGGGAGGGTGTGAAGGATGGCACAGCCCTCCCCTCGCTTAGGCTCGACCCTCCCGGAGGGAGGATGAAGTGGGGTGGGGGCCCGGCCGCTGACGCGTCACGGCTCACGTCGAGGGAGGGTTGGAATCGGGGAACGAGATTCCGGGCAGGGTGTGCAATATGATGCGGCCCTCCCCTCGCCAAGGCTCGACCCTCCCGGAGGGAGGGTGAAGTGGGGTGGGTGGGCTGGCTGCATTTCTCGTTCAGTCAGTGGGCCGGGAAACTACTTCGCGCATCGCCTTAGGACGGCGTCGAAGCGGTCGACCAAAGTGTCCCACCGGAAGTTTTGGCGGACGTCATTGCGAGCACGATCGGCGACGGCGGCCGTGACATCGTCGGGGCGACCGGCGAATGCGGTGATGCCACCGGCGATGCCGGCGACGGTGTTTTCCACCAGCCAGCCGTTTTCTCCATCGCGAATGATCTCTCGCGGGCCGCTGGGACAATCGACCGACACGCAAGGCACGCCCACAGACATCGCCTCCAACAACGCCGACGGGAATCCTTCGTAGCGACTGGGCAGCACAAACAAATCACACCCGGCGTACATCGGCCAGATCGGGCGGCACCAACCGGGCAATTGCACCGCCGCGTCGACACCCAAACGCTCCGCTTGTTCGATCAACGCATCCCGCTGGGATCCTTCGCCGACAATCCGCAACGACATTGCTTGATCGGTTTCGCTAACGCCCAGCGCAAACGCCTGGATCAACCGATCGAATCCCTTTTCTGTTTCCAGACGTCCGACGGCCAGGATCCGAAGCTCCGAATCACCACGCGACCGCTGGCATTCATCGCGAAGTGGACCGGCATCGTTCGGAGCCTCCACGGCGGACGGGATCACATCAATTTCGCGGCCGGTCATCTGACGCAGCGTCGCGGCTTGGCCATTGGTCTGCGCGACCACCGCGGCGGCACGACGATAGGTCATGTTTCGAAGCCGATCGCCAACCGTTCCCAACGATTGCATCGCGGGATCGCTGCGTTCGGCAACGACGACGGGAATCGCCAGCCCCTTGGTCGCCAACAGCACTTTGACGTTGTTGGAATCACAGAACGAAAGCACCACGTCGGGCCGTGAGTGCACGATGGCGTGGCGAATGGCCTTCAATCGGCTGGCCGCTGCGACGGCGCGGCGGAAGATGCCGGGCGGCGGCTCGTGTTCGGCCATCACGTTCAGATCAACACGGGCAACGTTCGGGGCGACATCGTGCCGATCGTCGTTGCCGCTGCCCAAAGTGATCAGAGTGACCTGATGACGCGTCGCCAACTTTGACGCCAGCGCGGCCATGACGCGCTCGGCACCGCCACCGGCCAGCGAGTGAATGAAGCAGGTGACGCGCAGCGTAGCCCCCACCGACGCGGGCTGTGACGCGTCGGAATCGGATCGGGCAAGCGGATCGGATGCATTTTCATCCAAATCGGCGGCTGAACGATCAGGCAAAGCGGGCTTCTCCGGTTAAGTCCAAATCCTCGGAATCTGTGGGCACTTTCAATTGAAGCGGTGCGGTGGGGCAATTAGCGTGGAACCAGTGCGTGGGGTGCCGTTCTGGCTTGACTTTGATGAAACCGTTCGGTCGCACGATGGTCGTCGCGATCGAATCAACAGTGATCCGCCCCCCTTCGAGGAACTTACGGAGTCCGATTCAGATGAGACGATTATTGATTGCCGCGATTTTGACGGTCATGACGGTTGGTATGGCCGCCGACCGCGCCGAGGCGAACCAGCCTTATCCGTACGGATTCGGATTCCAACCGTTCGGATTTTATCAGCCTTACGGCGTTCGCTATCGTTCCCGCACGCCCACGCCGCCCTATTTCGCGCTGAATCCACCGGTCTATTACGGTGCTCGGTATTCGCGACCTTATGGGATCAGCCCTTTCGCCGCCTATCCGACCGCCGCGGCACCGTCGGGTTACCAAGGCCGATTGCGGACCGATTTCTATGAAGGTCCTCAAGGTTACATGAACTATCACAAGACCTTGAACCCGACCGCCAACCCGTGCATCCACGTGTCTAGCCGAGCGGATGAGCTGACGTCCAGCGTCGCCAAGGGACCGATTCGCACCAATCCGTTCGTCACCGATGCGGCCGCCAAGCCGGAAGATGACCAACTGGTGGCGAAGTAGTCGTCGCAGCAATCCTTCCAGGCCTCTTCCCATTGCCCGCCGGTGCGTAAAATACGTTCGGCCCGACGGTCGATCGGTGCCAATGCATTTTGTCCGGAGAGTGAACGCCCATGCCTTTGTATGAATACGAATGCAAGACGTGTGAAAAGACGGTGGAGGTCTTGGTCCGCAATGAATCCGAAGAGCCGGAATGCCCCGGTTGTGGCGACCATGACTTGGAAAAACTGATCAGCGTTCCGGCATCACCCGCGGTGAAATCCGCCGGCGGCAGCAGTCTGCCGATGGCGGGCGACTGTGGCGCCCCGGGTGGCTGTTGCGGTGGTGGTGCCTGCGGAATCTGATCCAGCCAAAACAAAGTGCCGTTGCGAACACTCACGGTGATTCGCGACGGCATTTTTTTAGATCGTCGTTCTGTGACGGCAATGTCTGAACGACCACGCTGTGCGGATGATCGGTTGCAACCGCTTCCTGGTCGACGTGCGGCCTATTCGTCGGCGGCCCGTATGAACGAAGTCAGCACGGGGTTGTACGCACAGATTTCGTCGTCGTTGAAGTACAACGCCAATTCACGCGCGGCGGCTTCTTCGCCATCGCTGGCGTGGACCAAGTTCATTTGACGGCTGCTGCTGAAGTCGCCACGAATCGTGCCGGCCGCAGCGTTCAATCCGTTGGTCGCGCCCAGCATTTCTCGCACAACGCGAATCGCTTCCAAGCCTTCGATCGCCATCGCAACGATCGGGGCGGAAATGATGAAGGCTTCCAATCCAGGATAGAACGGTTTTTCGACGTGTTCGGCGTAATGCTCCTTGGCCAACGTCGGCGTGACCTGCAGCATCTTCATCGCGATGATGTTCAGGCCCTTCTTTTCGAAACGGCTGATGATTTCGCCCATCAGACGACGTTGGACCGCATCGGGTTTGAGCAAAACGAGGGTGCGTTGCATGGTTCTTTCAAAAAGTCATGAAGGGTGATGGCGTGTGAATCGTGGGGATGATCCACGTCGCCGAAAATAGCCAGCCGGATCGTTGGCCGGCCGATGACGCGGCGTAGTATGAAACCGCAGTGCCGGATCGGGCAACGGGACTACAGCCCCGCGACCGGGCATCGGCCGTTACCAGGGCTGGCGAATGAATTGGTCACCGGACCGCAGAACCGTGCGAGTGGAACCGTTACCGGCGGCGGGATTCGACCGTGTGCGTTGGCCGCCGGATGGCAACCTTGACGGGCGGTCTTGGGCGGCCGGTCGCGGGACGGGAGTGGAGTCGGATGACGGTGTCGCGGATGGAAGCCGGACGGGTCGCAGCGTTTTGCGATGCACCCGCTGTTTCCATTCCTGCCACGTCGGTTTGCGGGTCTGTTGCAACAGCCGATCCAAATCGTCCAAGTCGCCCGACTGGACTGCGTCGATCAACGTTTCCGCATCGTCGTCGCGTCGAGGCAGAACCGGACGTTCGCCTGCATCGCGCACCGAGGGCGGCACGATCAGCAAGTCATCGTCGTCCGCCGGGTCTTGGCCCAAAAACAAGTCGGATTCCGGCTGGTAGATCGTCGACTGCGCGGGCTCGGGCAGTTCCGCCGCGGGTGCTTCGGTCACGGGCAAATCACTTTCGACTGATTCGTCCGAAGGTGACTGGATCGATTCCACATCCGACGGTTGCGGCGCGGAATCCAACAGAGCATCCGCGTCCGTGTCGGCCTCCGCATCACTGGTTTCCGAATCCGACGCCGAATCCGGTGGACCATCGGGCAGGTCATCCACGGACAAATCGCTGGGACTTTCAATCGACGATTCTGGTTCAGCCGGATCGGGCTGTTGGTCGATCACCGGCGGCAACAACGTCGCTTCGTCACCGTTCCATGGCGTTGACGGTGCGGGCGCCGGGGACGGCATCATCTGGCCGCTGTCATGCATGACCGATGGATCGGTCGGCATGCCGCAAGACCCGCACTGACACGACGAAGTCCCCAGCGATGGTTGCAGCGCAGGACCGCAGGAGTCACAGCCGGTCGACGAATCGAACAGATCATAAAAGCTAATCGCCGGCACACGGTCGCCACAACGTCCACAACCACACTGTCCCGTTGCGCACAGGCCGCGTTGGAACCATTGCCCGCCGCATTGGCCATCGGCGCAGCCGCGAAACCGGTCCAGCGGGCTTCCGTACAGGCTGCTGTAGCTGCGCGGCGGCATGTCGGCCAGCGGACGAACCCCGGAACTTTGACAGGCGTGATATCCGTCACCCCATCCACAACCTTGAGCCCGCTGCCATCGCTGGAACGTTTCCGGATATCCCGCCGCGGCCACAGTCAAACCCACGGTGGCGGCGGCGGCAAGGATCGCCATCACACGGCCGGTCGCGGGCGGGCATAGCCAGTGGTACAGCCGTTTTCGTCGTTCGTTCATGACAGCGTAACCAACGGATGATTCATGGAAGGTCGTGGGGAGGATCGCGGCCGAACACCAAGCGTGTGATCGCCGCACATCAACGCTTGTTCGTCTTGCGGCCGCCGCCAGAATCAGTTGGCTGTTTCAGGTTGCAACGACTGCACTGAACGTTCCGTTTAAAGTCGAAACGTTGCACCGGAGTTGTCGGTCACAAGGATCGTGGCGGTAAAACAGGCACCGATGCAAACTACCATCGCCAAACGGAGAAACCTTATCCGGCAACAGAGGGGGATGTGACGTAAGTTTGCCCGGATGGGATCACAGGTCGATTCCGTTCGTTCGGCCTTGGCCAATACATTTCAATCAAATTGCGAACTACCAAAGAAACGGGGCTGCGGTGACTGACATGCCAAAACAACAAGCCAACCGAAAACGACTGCTGATCGACCCACAGGTGCAATGGGCCCTGGCGCTACGCGTGCTAATGCACTGGGGGATGCTGATGGTTTGTCTGTTGATGGCCAACACGATGCTGACGCTGCTGTCGATGGCCGGCGAAAAACCGTTGACCGGCGCGGTGGGCGAAGCGGTCCGTCATCAAGTTCCGTTGATGCTGGTATTGCTGGTTTTGATCCCCGTCTTCATTCGCGACACGCTGAAGCTTAGCAACCGCTTTGCCGGGCCGATGTACCGTCTGCGGATCGCTTTGAAAGAATTGGGTGGCGAGAACGGCGAAACCAGGCCACTGAAGCTGCGGGATGGTGATTACTGGCAAGAAGTTGCCGGTGAATTCAATGCCGTGCGTGACCGCATTGAACAATTGGAAGCCGAAAACCAAACGCTTCGCATGGCCGAACACCCGCCGACGCAGGCACCGGCCGAATACACATCGCTGTAGCGCAAGGTTCGTTCAACGACGTCGGGCGAATCAACGGCCGTCGTCATGTTCGGTCTTGCGACCGCCGTTCAGTATTGCGACCGATCGGCCGAATCGAACGAATCGTCGCTTAGATCGACAACGGTCGACAGGCGATCAAAATCACGCAGCATTTCTGCCAAGCGTTCCATCGGCAAACCGACGACGTTCGACTCGCTGCCAGTACCGACGATTTCCAACCAGTCGTTGCCGTCTTGAAATCCGAAGGCACCGGCTTTGCCTTCCCAGCGGCCGGAATCCAAGTGATCCGTCAACGTCGCGTCGCTGATGGGCTTCATCTGCAACTCCGTTCGCACGACGTCCACTACACATCGACCGTCGGTCGATCGCCACAGGCAGACGCCGGTGAACACGTCATGACGACGCCCGCTCAGTCGCCGCAGCATCGCGGCGGCATGATCGCGATCATCCGGCTTTCCCAGAACCAGTCCGTCACAAGAGGCCACCGTGTCGGCCGCCAAGACGACGGCATCGTCGCACTTTCGCACGACATCCAACGCTTTGCGAAACGCATAACGGGCGACCAATTCCGGAGCGGTCACGCTGCTGCATAATCCGCATTCGGCATCATCGCCGGCGGGTTGGACGGAAAATCTGTAACCCGCCGCCTTCAACAACTGGCTGCGCCGTGGCGATCCGCTGGCCAAAACCAGTGGCAGGCCGCCGGGAACGTCCGCGTTGGGCAACCCGTTCATCAAGGGCAATGCGTGTGGTGAGGATGATTCGTCCGATGCCGCCATCAAACCGGCCCGTTCCCATTGTCTGCACCGGAGTCGTCATCGTCGCCGTCGGCGTTATCGCTTGGTGGCGGTTCCTGCGGCTTGAAATCCTGATTCGGATCATACGAATGCGACTGACCCTGGGGCGGTTCCTGGCGACGCTGGCTCAATTGGTTCACCGCGCCCTTGAGCGAATCCAACAAACGTGGGACTTGGCCGGCGGAAAGAAACACGCGCGCACTGACGGCGGATTGGGGGAAAAAGCTGGTCAAGAAATCGAGGCCAAACTCGTTCGCGCCATGGCCGATCATCACACCGTTGGCATAGGTCCCGCTGAGCACTTCATCGGGCAGTTTCAAATCGTCATAGATCTCTTGCGGCGACGGCCGCCGCGCGTTGGGATCCTGGGGCGGCTGGTTGGGCTTCGGCGGGTCACCGAAACGGTTGCGGTACAGATCGATGTTCTTTTCCAACGCATCGATGAACTGAGGCATCACGTTGTGCGGGATGACGATCCGCCGGGCAATGCGATGGGGCCGTCCGATCGTCTGCAAAAAATCGACGATGAATTCGCTGGGGCCGGTCATCACGATGGCCCCGGTGCTGAAACAACCGTCGGCGACGTGATCGGGCACTCGCGCCCGCAGGGCTTGATTGGCGGGTTGTTCGGGCTGGGACGGATCGGGTTCGTTTCCGGTCATCAAAATTCCGGCGGCATGAAGATATCGGTCGGGGCGGACGCCACGCATGGCCGCCCGCACGGGGGGCGGCATTGTATCGGCTTTGCGTGACGATCGTTACCCGCAAGCGTGATGGATCACGACTTCGACGCATCGGCATTGTCACGGGCGTACCGCTTCAGACGTCGGTCCAGGGTGCTGCGTTCGATGCCCAAAATGGCAGAGGCTTTGGATTTGTTGTTGCCGGTGTGCCGCAGGACACGAAAGATGTGATCTTTCTCCAAATCCGCCAAAGTCCTTTCAACGGGCCCGCCGGGCACAGAACCGTTTGAATCAGAACCCGCCGACACATTCCGGCCGCCGGTCGTCGGCGATCCCGCGGTGGGCAGTACCAGATCGTCCGCGTCGATCACCGTGGTGGTGTTCAGCACGACGGCGCGTTCGATCACGTTCTTCAGTTCGCGAACGTTGCCCGGCCACGTGTGGTCCAGCAAACGCTGTTTGGCGGCATCGGTGAACGCTTCGATCTTGCGTCCCATTTCCTGGTTGAATCGCTGCAGAAAAAAATCGGCCAACCTCAAGCAATCGTCACCACGCTGGCGCAGCGGCGGCATCAAAATCTCGACGACGTGCAATCGGTAATACAGGTCTTCGCGAAACGTGCCTTCGGCCACCATCGCCTGAAGGTCACGGTTCGTCGCGGCGACAACACGCACATCGGCGCGAATCGGGCGGTGGCCGCCGACACGTTCAAACGGATGGCCTTCCAAGACACGCAGCAACTTGGCTTGCAAGTCGGCTTCCATTTCCCCGATTTCGTCCAGCATCAGCGTGCCGGTGTGCGCCGCTTCGAACTTGCCCTGCTTGCGTTCGGTCGCGCCGGTGAAGGCACCTTTTTCGTGACCGAACAGTTCGCTTTCCAGCAACGTCGGCGACAACGCGGCACAGTTCAGGCACACCAACGGGCCTTCGCTGCGGGCACTGGCGTGATGCAGTGCCGCGGCCACCAATTCTTTGCCCGTCCCCGATTCGCCGCGAACCAGCACGGTCGCGTTGGTCGGTGCGGCCAGCGAGATCTGGCGGCTGACTTCGACCATCGCGTCGCTTTCGCCGATCATGCGAACGCGTTGGCCCAGACGTTTTTGCAGCTGTTTCAACTGGTCGCGGGTCCGATGCAATCGCCGACCCAAGTTTTGCGATTCGGCCAAGGCACGCAGCGATTCCCCCAAAACCTCCGCCGCGGTAACGGCAAATTCCAGATCCGACGAATCAAAATCGCCTCGGTCGATCCAGGCGGTCAGGTGGATCACGCCCCAGATTTGTTCCGCCGCGTCACGCACCGGCAGCACGATGACGCTTTCGACATTGATTTCGCCGCGGCTGTCTTCGGTGGCCAAGTTGGCATCGCCGGCCGCATTGCGAGCCAGAACCGCCTCGGCGTCCACCCGTTGGGCCGATGCGATCAACGGATCAGGCGGACGTCGGTAACTTCGCTGGGACGTCTGGCGGGTGGCGATCAGCCGTGGCAAATCGCCCGCCGCCGCATCGCCATCGCTGCCTGCGGTGGAGTCATCGGCCTTCCCGGCGACCGGTTTTTCACGCAAATACACGCCCACGGTCGACGGCCGGACGTGCCGAACCAGACAGTCCAACGTGGCTTCGGCCCGCTGGACCGCCGACGTCATGCGTCCCAGCTCAAACGCCAAACGCAATAGCGACGCGCTGCCGCCGCCCCCATCGCCGCCGGATCGTCCCGCCGAATGACCTGTCGATTGCCCCGCCGAATTTCCGTGCAGCAAACCGCTGTGTCGCTGACGACGGGTGATTTGTGGCGTCGCGGCGGCCCCCGCGGACGAATCGTCAGCCAAAGAAATCTGGTCCTCGGTCATCTCCGCCGAAGATTCGATCGCCGCGTCAACGGCCCCTGGCGAAACGCCGGGGTCGATGGTGGTGGAAAAAATGATCGAGTGGCCACCAATTTCGATGGTGTCGCCATCGCAAAGTGCCACCAACGGCGGGTCGCCCTTTAATTCGACGCCGGAAACGCGGGTGCCATTTCGGCTGCCCAGGTCTTCGATGCACCAGCGACCGTCAAAGAAGACGCGGGCGTGACGTCGGCTGGCTTTTTCGCTGCGGATGACGATCTGGTTGGACGACGATCGCCCCAAAATCGCCTCGCCGCGTCCACCGGATCCGGAGCCGTCACCACCCGTCTGGCCGGCTTTGGCATCCGCTTTATTCCCGCCGCCGGGGGCCTTCAATCGGTACACGTCGCTCCACCGACCGGCCCAGCGGGCGATCAAATAGGCGGAAGTGGCGGTGACCGGGGCGTCGCGTCGCCCGGAGGTCGCGTCGTCAGAATCAGAAGCGGAAAGGTTCAAAGCGTTGGGAAGACCCCGAAGGTTCTGTTGTAAGCGGTTTTGCAGCCAATTATTCTAGCCGGTGACGTCGTCCGAAAAGATCCGTCTGGAAAGATCCACGCGACCGCCCCAAACCAGCCGTCGTCGACTTTTTGGCATCTTGCGCGGACGGACACGACCGGATCCGTCAAACCCTTCGGGCTTTTCGATCCCAAGTGGGCCTTTTGTCCCAACTTTCCCCCCATCTTTTCAATCGTTGACCGCCACCAGTGTCGCGCCAACTTGCTTCGGAGATCCATTCGATGGAATCGGGTTCGCAACGAATTTTTCGCATTCCCACCGCCCTTCGGGCCGCCACGCTGTCGCTTGCGATGGCGTTGGTCACTGCCGTCACCGTGAATGCCGGCGGGTTCGGTGGTGCCAACACCGGCGCCGTCGGGGGTGTGGTGATTGATTCCGAAGGCATTGTGCGTGCGGCCACGGTCGACGAACAACAAGACTTTGCCAACCGCATCCGCGCCCTGTTGGACGCACCGGCGGGCGATTGGAACGAAGCGTCCGACATGCGGGTCGTCTCCCTGCGTGGGCTGCAAGACCAAGTCGCCAAGGCTCGTGCCGAAGGCCGCCCGATCCCAGACGAAGTGTCGTTGATGGCCGGCCTGACCCGCATCGAATACGTCTTCGTCGACTCCGATCGTTCCGACATCCTGGTCGCCGGCCCCGCGGAACCTTGGAAACTGTTGCCCGAAGGCTCGATCGTCGGGACCAAGACCGGCCAGACGATTCTGCGACTGGACGATTTGGCCGTGGCCCTTCAAAGCGTCGAAATGGCTCGCCAGCAAGGCATCCTGTGTTCGATCGAACCGACCGCCGAAGGCCGGGCGAACCTGAAAAAGATGCTCAGCCGCGTCGCCCTGCGTCCCGGCCAAAACCCGTCTTACCTGGTCCCCGCAATGCGTGAAGCCTTTGGCCCGCAACAGGTCCAGTTGGCCGGCATCCCGGGTGAAAGCCGCATGGCACGCACGCTGGTTGCCGCCGACTTTGAAATGAAGCGTCTGGCGATGGGATTGGTCGATTCGCCCGTCCGTGGATTGCCCAGTTATCTGGACATGGCCAAGAATTCCACGCAAAGCCGATCCAGCAACCCGCGTTGGTGGATGGCATGTGATTACGACAACCTGCGTCGTAGCGACGACGGTCTGGCTTGGAAAATCAGCGGCCAAGGCGTCAAGACGATGACCGACAACGACTTGATCGAAGCCGACGGTCGTGCGGTCGCCGCCAATCAAAAAAGCAAAGTCGCCCAGCGTTGGGCCGACCTGATGACCCAACAGTTCAACGAATTGGCCAAATCGATGCCGGTCTTCAGTGATCTGCAAAGCACGATGGACATGAACGTCGTCGCAACGCTGATCGTGCAAGAACGCTTGGCAGAAAAGGCCAACCTGGACCTGACGATCCTGAGCAGCGACAAAGACACGCTGGACTTGGGATCGTACTTCGTTCCCGAAGAAATCCCGCCGCATTGCAGCTTCATCCAAGGCGTCAACGGCTGGATCGTCACCGCATCGGGCGGCGTCGACATCAATGCGTTCCAGATCGTGGAAAAGCAAACGGTCGACGCGAAAGTCGCCGATGTCCGCACCGCGACCTTGGCCGCCGCCGGCGACCGCTGGTGGTGGAACAAGTAGGAACAGGGGACAGGTTAGGACGGGTCGCAGGTGACAGGTTTTTGAAAACCGGTGACCTGTCGACCTGAAATGCCGTCGGCCTTCTACCCAAACAACTTCGTGACCGCGGACGCTTTGACCAGTTCGCGGGGCTGGTTCAGGTGGTTGTAGACGATCGTTTCGGGGTCGATCCCGAACGCGTGATAGATCGTCGCCAAGATTTCCGCCGGATGCACCGGTGATTCCAAGGGGGCCGAAGCGGTTTTGTCGCTCTTGCCGTGGACGTAGCCGCGGCGAATCCCCGCTCCGGCGATCACCGACGTGTAACAGTACGGCCAGTGGTCGCGGCCGTCGTCGGAGTTGTTGTTGCCGCTGGTGCTGACGCCACGCTGCGGACTGCGGCCGAATTCGCCGATCGCCACGACCAGCGTTTCGTCCAACATCCCGCGGCTGTCCAAATCTTCGATCAGCCCGCTCAGGCCCTGATCCAGCATCGGTGCGGACTGGTCCTTCATGCGTTTGCTCAGCCCGCTGTGGTGATCCCAACTGTGGTTGTCGCTGTTGGCAACCTTGGGCCAGATCACTTCCACGACTCGCGTGCCCGCTTCGACCAAACGCCGAGCCAACAGGCAGCTCTGGCCGAACGTGTTGCGACCGTAACTATCGCGGATCGCATCGCTTTCCCGGCTCAGCTCGAACGCCTCGCGTGCCTTGCCGCTGACGATCAACGACAACGCCTGTTCGTACCGGTTGTCCAGTTCATAGTTTTCAACCGCTTGGTTGATCGCAGGCATTTGCCGGTTGACCAGTTCGCGGAGACTGGCGCGACGCTGCAACCGCACGTCAAAGACGTTTTCACGCAGCGTCAGATCGTCGATCTTGATCCGCTGCATCTTCGCCATGTCCATGTCGTCGCCGTCGGGGTACAGCGTGTACGGATCGAACGATTTCCCCAGAAAGCCGGCCGTGCCGCCTTTGCCGACGACGTTGGATTCTTGCAGCGGTCGCGGCAGCATGACGAATGGCAACATCGGTTCGTCGACCGGACGCATTTTGATGATGTTGCTGCCGAAGTTCGGAAAGTCCTTGGGCGACGGCGGTTCCAGCTGTCCCGACGGGCTGACCTTGTCCGTCGTGTACCCGGTCATCATCTGATAGATCGCTGCGGTGTGATTGAACAAACCGTTGGGCGTGTACGACATCGAACGGATCATCGTGAACCGATCGTTCAGCTGGCTTAGCCGTGGCAAGTTCTCGGTGAACTTCACGCCAGGGATCTTGGTGCTGATCGGCGAAAACACGCTCTTCACATTGTCCGGCACGTTTTCCTTGGGGTCCCAAAGGTCCAGATGACTGGGGCCACCCTGCAGGTACAGCATGATGATGTTCTTGGCTTTGCCCCATCCGGGACCGCCGACGTGTGCCGCAGGTTGCTCCGATGCATCCGCCTGTAATCGCATCAGGTTTGGCAGCGTCAGCCCCAACATGCCGATCGAACCGACACGAAGGAACGTGCGTCGCGTTCGCCCCAGGTGCGGATCACACAAGTCTTTGGCGGCATAGCCTTTGAAGGAAAGCATGGCAGTGCACCTGAAATTCTTTGAAACGAAAAATCTTCGAAAACGAAATCGATGTCGCAGTGAAAACTCGACGGACCAGAGCCGCCGACAAACCCGCGACTAGCGGTTGAACAAGAACGCGGGGCTGTTGACCAAAGCCCAGACCAAATCTTCCGCCGCAGTCAGCCGCGGGCGGGACGATTGTTTTTGACTTTGCACCACGTCGCGACGCAGACGCACCAGACGCGAATCGTCCGGTGTCGGCGTCTCCAAACGCTTCTGCTGGGCAGCCAGACGGGTCAGTTCGGCGTCCGGCGGGATTGCCTTGTTCGCCTGGACGACCGCCGCGTTGGCTTCGGTCCACGCTTTGTCTTGCAAACGAACGTGTTGTGCCAGTTGTTCCTGCTGTGCTTCGCTGCGGTCGGTCTTGGCGGTCCGCACGATCGCGTCCAGCGATTCGGGCAGCCCCAGTCGAACATCCGCGTCGGTCGTCACGCTGATCCGGAAACGCCCCAGTCGGTGCTTGGCTGCGTTGTGGTACTGGTGAATCTTGAACGTCAACTTCGTTGAACCGGATGTCGCGGCGTCACCGTTGATCGGCTTGGCAAATTGGAACGTCGCCCAGTGCGTGCGGCTGGTCCCACCGGCGACGGCCCAGCCGGACTGGTTTCGAGTCGCCTGGTCGAAGGCGCGTTTGATGTCGAAACCGTTTTGAGTGAAGTCCGCTTGGGCTTTCAATATCCCGACTTTGGTCGGCTTTTGGTCGCCCGTGCTTGCGAAGACCTCAATCTCCGTGACCACAAAGTTTCCGTTGTCGCCACGGCCGGGACCTTTGTTGGGCAAGTCGTCAGCGGCGATCGCTTCCAGTCGGAAACCGGTGATTCCGGCAATCGATGTTTGATAGGTGACCTCGTAAGTTTGTTTGTCGGCATTACCAGTGGCCAGGATCGATCGATCGGCTTGTGGCAACAGCTTCGTCTCCTTGGCAGCTTTGGTCGCCACCGCGGCCAACGGATACCATTCGTTGCGGATCTTCGACGGATCCTTCTTGGCGGCTTGGCCGTTGTATCCGTCGACCCAAGCGTCAATCTTGGCGGCCAATTCCGATTCCACTTTCGCCAATCGTTCCTTTGCCGCGGCGATCCGTTGCTGGCGTTCGGTCTGCAGCTTGGCCAAGACCGGTTTGTATTCGGATTCGCGTTTGGCGATCGCGGCCTTGATTTCCGCCAAGCGTTCATTGCGGATCGATTCCAATTCGGCGCGGCGGACCTTCCAATCGGCTTCGGATTCGGCCAACCGTGATTTCATCAATTGGTGATCGGCGACGACTTGATCCACCAAGTCATTGAAGGCAGCGACTTCATCGTCGGTCGCATGCCGGGCCAGCGCCCGCAGGAAAATCTCGTCGACCAGATCCCCGTTGTCGGCAGTACCGGCCACCAAGCTTTCCAAATCGTTCTTGTCGCTGGTGATCGCGTTTCCGATGGTCGGACCGCTGATCAAAGCCATCACGGGCCCCAGTTCCAGACCGCTGGACCGTTCGCATTCACATGCGCTCTCACGAGCCGGGCGTCCCAGATTTTGCAGGAATCCATCATCCAGCTTCACCCCGGCATCGCCGAGCGCCGCGGCGCGAGTGCCCGGCGCAACGCCCGGGATCGACGACGTCGCGCCGGTGACCGAGTGAACAGCATCAAAAATGACTTCGGCCGGCAATCGACGCGCCGTCGCGTGGCTGTAATTCAGCTGGTCGTCCTGGTTCATCGCGTGCGTTGCGACCGACAACTGATAGGTGCGGCTGGACACGATCGTCCGCATCAACTGACGCACGTCAAAGCCCGATTTCACAAACACGTCGGTCAGGTGATCCAGCAGTTCCGGGTTGGTCGGCGGGTTGCCGGCCCGGATATCGTCGATGGGTTCGATCAAGCCGACGCCCATCAGATAAGCCCACACTCGGTTGACATAGCTGCGAGCAAAATACGGGTTGGCCGGATCGGTCATCCAGCGGGCCAGATCGCCACGCCGCGTATCGGGCAGCGACTTTGCGTCGGTGGCTTTGGATTCTTGACGGCTGACCAACGTCTTCCGGTCGTCTTTCGGCAGATCGAAGGGGAACGCCGGCGCGACCGTTTCTCCGGTGCGAGCATGTGTCATTTCCCCTTCGCTGCGATCGCTGATGATCTCGTACAGCGGCTTGGCACCGTCGACCGCCGTGCCGCCGATCTTCTTTCCGCCGTCGTTGGGGTCACGCTTCAGATCGACTCGGGCGAAAAACGCCGCCATCTGATAGTACTGGTCTTGGGTCCAACGTTCGAACGGGTGGTCGTGACACTTGTTGCAGTTGAATCGAATGCCCAAGAACAAGTGCGTGGTGTTTTCCATCGTGTCTTCGGGCGTCCGCAGAATCTTGTAGTACGACGCCGGCGGGTTGTCCTTGTTGCTGCCGCTGGCGGTCAAGATTTCGCGTGCAAATTCATCGTACGGCTTGTTGTCGACGACGCTTTGTCGGATCCAATCGCGGAACGCCGTGCTGCCTTCGACCCCCAGGAACTTGCGGTTCACCTGCAACAAGTCTGCCCACTTGTTGGTCCAATATTCCACGAACGCTTCGTTTCCGATCAGTTGGTCGATGACCTCCGCACGCTTCAATTGCGACGGCCGCGGATCGGCTTCGAAACGCCGCAGGTCATCGGCGGTCGGCGGCAAGCCCGTCAGATCCAAGTGCACCCGCCGCAGGAATGTTAAATCGTCCGCCAGTTCGCTGGGCACGATTTTCATCCGCCGCCATTTTGCCGCGACCAATTCGTCGATGCGGTTGTAATAAGGCGTATCAACCGCCTGGTACTGTGACCGGTCGCCCATCACGGTCAGCGTGGTCGCCGCATAAGCACCTTCATAGCGGGCCAAAATCGGCGCTTCGCCGCGACGGACCGCCGACAGAATCGCGCCGGACACCACCGTCGCGACTTCCGTGTTGCCGCTTTCGATAAACGCTTCGCGAGTGACATCACGCTGCATCCCGTCGGCGTACGTGGCGACCACTCGGACTTGTTGTCGTCCCTGCGTGCTTTGAACCACCGGGTCCTTTGGGAACACTTCGATCGACTTCACCCGCGGGGTCGTCATGTCCAGCGGCGAACCGGCATGAATCCAACGACGCAGAATGACGTGCGACGGGTCCCCGGGTTGCATCAATACGCCGCCTTCGTGCGGGGTCAGCCCCAGTGGTTTCCGCAACATCAATGATTCTGACGGGTGTGCCGGATCAATCCGACGCGCGGCCAGATCATCGGTCAATGCGCGAATGTCAAAGATCGGGTCGTAGCCTCGCAACGAAAGCTTGAAGCCGTTCTTGCCCGCTTGCGCGCCGTGGCAGGTTCCCTGGTTGCACCCCAGACGGCTGAGCACCGGATTGACGTCACGGATGAAGTCCGGCGTCGCTCCGCCGTCGAACTCCGGTGACATTTCCGGCGTCATGTCTTCGACCGACACATCAATCGTCGCCGTGGCTTTGCCAAAGCGGATCGTCAGCGTGTCCTGCCCGGTGGTCACCGGACGCAACAACGCCGTCCGAGTGCCGACCAGAATGTTTCGCTGACTCTCGTATCGGGCATGTCGCGTCACGTCATAGGTCGACCCGTCGGCGGCATGTCCGGTGACGACCAATTGAGCGTACTGCAGCGGCGACGTGAATCGAATCGCGGTCGGTTGGACCGTCAAACGCTCGATCACGCCGGGATCGTCCAGCGACAAGGGTTCCGCATCGGACGCGCTGTCGTCTTCGTTGCGAACCCACTGGGTCGCATCGAACCGAATGCGTTCGTCTTCTTGGGCCTCGCCCAGCGGCAAGGCGTCGAACCGTTGGACCTGGCCGGACGCGTCGTAACGTCGAAGCGAATTGTCGCCGGCGGCCACCCACAAGCTGCCATCCGGTGCGAACCGGATCGCATAGACGACTTGATCGATGATCTGGTCCAGCACCGTCGTCGTCGCGCGGCCGCGATACTGTTCGACCTTCTGTTTGTCTTCGGCTGATCGATCGGACACTCGTTTGCCCAAGATCTGCTTCAGCTGGTCCGACAGCGTGCCGTCAAAATCGTAGTCCCAGATGGCCACCTGTGACTTGCCGTCCAGCGTTGCCGCCGCAGCGATTCGCGCCCCGGCCGGGTCAATCGCGACGCTGAAGATTCGACCTTTCAAGGCAGGCAAACGGCGGATCAAGTTCGCGTCGTCTCCGATGCGTCGTGTCGTTTCGCGAAAGACGCGATACACCTTGGCCACACCGTCGGCGCCGCCCACCACGACTTCGCTGCGCTGCGGATGAACCGCCACGCCGTTCAGACCGCCGGACAATGCGCCGGGGGTGATCGACGTGATGTTGTCAACGAATCGTTCCGTCGCGACTTCGGTCAGCTTGCATGACATGTCGCGAGCGACCGAGACCAAGTGCGACCCATCAGCGGTGAACCCGGTATCGCGAATCCAGTCTTCATGAGCCCCCTGGAACAACACCTGTTGCCCGGTTTCCGCATCGATCGCGCGGATGACATTGTCGTTCCCGCCGAAGGCCAACCGTTTGGAATCCGGCGACCAACTGGCACCCGACAACGTGTCGGCGGTGAAGTGGACGGACAACCGCAGCGACCGTGATTGCACATCCCAGATCTGGATCTCGCCGTCTTCACCCGGACGTCCCCCCGCCACGGCGATGGAATTTCCGTCGGGGGAAAATCGCACCGATTCGATCCTGGGGCTGTCACCGATCAGTCGCGCCACCACGTCGCCGCCGGACGTTTGGCGGACCAGCACTTCGTGAAAACCGGCGATCGCGATCAAGCTGCCGTCGGGCGATACATCGATCGACGCGATGGTCGGCGGTCCGGCATATCCAGGCGGCGAATCCGCCGAATAACGTGGCCCCGAATCGGCGGGCGAATCGTCTGCAGCACCCTCGGCGATCCAGCGACGGACCAGCGCGACTTCATCGTCATCCAACGCCTTCATCGGTGCGGCCGGCATCGCCGCCACCCCATCGATCGGCGTGATTTGTTCGACCAGATAGCTTTCGTCAGGCTTTCCCGGAACGATCGCCGGTTGCCCCGATTCACCGCCGGCGACCAGCGACGCGAAATCCGTCATCCGATAATCACCCTGGTCCTTCGCCGCTTGGTGACAACCGAAGCAGTTTTGACGAAAGATCGGCAGCACGTCGCGGTGATAGCTGACCGGTGCCGGATCGTCGGCCCGCGATGACTCGGCCCACAGCGTGGCGATAGGACCAAACGCCAGCAGACACCCCAGCAAGGTGAACGGCAAAAGCACGCCGGGGCGCACGGATCCGGTGGTCACGACCGACGGCAACGCCGCCATGCGTGTGGCCTTGAAATTCATTCAATCCCTCACAAATGAGCGAGATCTGAAATTCATCAATAGCCGGTCCAGCACCACATTCGCATCAGGGCGAGCGAAAGATCTACGGCGGAACTGGTAGCCCTAGAAGCGGGCAGGCGGGGTCACTTTGGACACCTTCCAGCATACACGACAAATTGTCGCGGCGGCAAATCATTTTTCACTTGCCCGCGTACCGATGCACCAACGCGGCGATCATATCCGCCACAAACGTCAGGTCTTTCGGTTGACGGACCAACAAGTGATCCGCCCCGGCGAGTGTCACCAAACTGGCCAGCGCGTCGGCGCCCGGCCGCTGGTTGATCAGCGTCTGGATGCGAATCGCCTGGTCGTAGCCGACGGTCTCGTCGACCGGTGAGTGCAGAATCATCGTCGGCAGATCGATCGATGCGATCGCAGCGGTCAAATCGTGCGTGCGAAAGTCTTCCACCATCTGGCGATCAATCGCGTATCGAAAACCTCCGATCGTGACTTCGCCGCGACCTTCACTTTCGATCCGACCGTCCATGTGCACCAGCAAATCCGCCAAGTGCCGCGTGTCGCTGGGGGCGGCCAGCGTGACCAGGCAAGCCAATTCCGCAAGCGGCCCATCATCGGTCCGCCGCCCGGCGGCCATCATCGATGCCGCCCCGCCAAAGCTGTGTCCGACCATGGTTCGTACCGGACCAAGTTGATCGGCGGCAAACCGGGCCGCTGCGTGCAAATCGGCCAAGTTGGTGGTGAAGTTAGTCTGTGCGAAATCCCCCTCGCTGCCGCCCAGCCCCGTCATGTCGTACCGCAGCACGGTCAGACCGGCGTCCGCCAATCGTCGTGAAATCCGGACGATCGCCTTCAAGTCTTTGTTGCAGGTGAAGCAGTGATTGAAAAGGACCACCGGAGCGTCCGGATGCGAATCGTCACGATCGACGATCCCGGCCAACGGAAAACCGGCTCCGCCGTCGAAGCGGACGCGAAATGAATGACGTGGCAAAACAGGCGTGATGGGTTTGGTGGATCGCAGGAACGGAAATCGGCGCGGCAATCGTACACGCAAACCGGCCGAACCACCGCCCCTGACCCGCGGCTGTCCGCAACGTCACCGCTACCCGACCCTGGTGAATGCTGGCCCGATCAGCATGAAGCGTAAGAGCTAAGACGTGGGGCCACGCCCGCTGCGGCCAATCAGTGGCGGGCGGGCTCAGATAGAACCGAAAAACAAGTCGAAGCCAGCCTACGACGGGTCTGACGAAGAATCCTGTTGGTCCTGCAATTGTTCCTCGATGAACTGAAACCGTTCACGGAACAGAAAGCGATCCCACAAGCTGGGGCGGCGCAGATTCGGGTCGTCACTGTCGACGACGTTGCGTTTGCCGCCGGGTGTCCGCAGAATCAAGCGACCGTCCGGTTTGACCTGTTCAACAACCCAGTACTTATCGACCAAGTAGTTGTACGATTCGCCCTTGGGTGTGGCCACAACTCTAGCCGCTCTCAGTCCGGGTTTCGAACTGATCTTGCTCTTGCGATACACGGCCCAATCCCCGGCCGTCCATCCCATCGTGTTGCTTCGTAATCCAATCATATGATTCACCCTTCGATTCACGCAGCGTCATCCACGCCGCGTGTGTCTATTGAAGCTTACCCCCTTGACAGTGTGGGTGCAAAGCTAATTCGCGTTGAATCGACAAAATGCATGGAATCCTCACCTTCTTCGCCAGTTTTTCCACACGCCGTCAACGTCTTCGTCGTTTCTTGATCCTGTCTTGGTCGGAATTTTGCCAGACGACTGTCAAGGCGAACACGAATGCAACGAACCACACAGTAACCGACTTGCTACGAAGGCTGCACCAGGACGGTGCGGTATTGCCAGACTTCGGCTCGGCGGACGTCGCTCCAACGTAGTCCAGGGCGTAAGCAAATCGCAGACCGGACGACCGAGATGAAACCGGCCACTTTCAAAATGAACAAGTCATTCCGCAAGCCGCTGGTCGTCACCGTGTCGATTGCGGCGACCTCCGATGGTGTACACTTCCCATTGATTCGCCGCGAACAATGCATCGAAATCTCACCGAGGGTCGATGCCATGATCCCGCGCACGCCAACCATTTTGTTTTGAGAACCTGATGACCATGCTGACGACTTCGTTGATCGACTGCTTGCAAAGCGCGCAATTGATTGCTCAGAGCGGACGCGGCGTTTTTGGCGTCATTGTCTTGGCGGCCATCTTCGTCGGTGTGTTCTTGCTGGCCGTTCTGGGATTCTTTTTCATCCGTTACGGCAAGCTGTGGTTCCAGGCCTACATGTCGGTCGCCGACGTCAGCCTGGTTTCGCTGATCCGCATGCACTTCACTAAGGTCAACCCGAACGTGATCGTGCAGGCGAAGGTCATGGCGGCCCAAGCCGGATTGAACACCGATCGACGTGACGGGATCAGCACGCGTCGATTGGAAGCCCACTACTTGGCCGGCGGCAACGTGATGAACGTGATCCATGCGATCATCGCCGCCCACCGTGCGGAAAT
The DNA here is from genome assembly GCF_012290005.1 of Crateriforma spongiae. Classification (NCBI taxonomy): domain Bacteria; kingdom Pseudomonadati; phylum Planctomycetota; class Planctomycetia; order Pirellulales; family Pirellulaceae; genus Crateriforma; species Crateriforma spongiae. The sequence continues at coordinate 7,745 of NZ_JAAXMS010000011.1, read as the reverse complement.
CCCGTTGGATTTTGATCAAGCCAGCGCGATCGACTTGGCGGGACGCGATGTCCTGGACGCCGTCCAAACCAGCGTGTACCCCAAAGTCATCGAATGTCCCGATCCGAAACGCAGCGGTAAAGCAACGCTGAGCGCGATCACTCAAAACGGGATCGAATTGAAAGTCCGCGCACGCGTGACGGTGCGAACCAACTTGGAACAATTGATCGGCGGGGCGACCGAGGACACGGTGATTGCCCGCGTCGGCGAAGCGATCATCAGTTCGATCGGATCGTCCGATACGCACTTTGATGTGCTGGAGAACCCCGATATGGTCAGCCGCGTGGTGTTGGAACGCGGCTTGGACGCCCAAACGGCTTTCGAAATCGTCTCCATCGACATCGCCGACATCGACGTGGGTGAAAACATCGGTGCCCGTCTGCAATCCGATCAAGCCGAAGCCGACACGCGGGTCGCACGCGCTCGGGCAGAACGACGTCGAGCCGAAGCGATCGCGGAAGAACAGCAGATGAGTGCTCGGGTGGCGTCGAACCGTTCGCGTCTGGTCTTGGCCGAAGCGAAAGTGCCCGAGGCGATGGCCGAAGCATTCCGCGCCGGACGCGTCATCGGCGATAACAACTGATCCCGGCGCCTTCGTCGGCTTTCGATCCGCGAAAGCAGCGTCCCCAAACGGTTCCTATTTTCCGATACGCAACACCGCGTCTTGGTCGGTTTCGAAAACCGACGGCCGCTTTAGCCCATGATTCCGTGACGCAGTTCTTTCAGATTGCGTTTGTTTTGGCCAAAATCGCCTTTGCCGACACGTGACTGGCTTTCCGCGTGAACCAGGCAACCGTTGGCATCGGGAACGATTTCCACGTTGATGTCATCGACAAATCCGAACAGTTGGGTCTTCCGCGTCAGGTGCAAACGACAACGACCGTCGCGGCCCTCGTGTCCGATCACCGACCAGTGACTTTGCAATTGCGTCCAGCTTTCCAGTCGTTGTCGCATCGCATCGACGGACAACGCCATCGCAACTGGACGCAAATCATGGTCCTTGGATTCCGCGTCATAGCGGGCGTAATTTTGGGTCAGCCCCTTGATCCAGTTGTCCAACATGATGTTTGCCGTGACGATGGAAAGCGATCAATTCATCCTATGTCAGAAACACCGCTTCTGACCGTTCCAACCGTACGGGTTCGCAAACCTTGGCCGCCAAAAAGCAATCGCCTTCGTTGTTCGATGACGTCGAACAAGACAACATGAACGCCGTGGCGCCGCTGGCGGCCCGCATGCGACCGGACAGTCTGGATCAGTATATCGGTCAATCCCAGATCCTGGGCGACGGCAAATTGTTACGTCGTATGATCGATTCGAAACGGCTGGGGTCCATCATCTTGTTCGGGCCACCCGGCACCGGCAAAACCACCTTGGCGTATTTGTTGGCGAAAGAAACGGGAACGGAACTGCGTCAGTTAAGCGCGGTGTCCAGCGGCGTCAAAGATGTCCGCGAAGTGTTGGCCGAAGCCGGCGACCGAATTGCCGCGGGCGATCCGCCCTTGGCACTGTTCATCGACGAAATCCATCGCTTTTCCAAGTCACAACAAGACGCCCTTTTGCCCGACGTGGAAGCCGGCATTGTGTCGCTGATCGGCGCGACCACCGCCAATCCACACTTTGCCGTCAACGGTGCGTTGATCAGCCGCAGTCAGTTGTTTCAATTGACCTCGTTGACCCCGGACGACGTCGAAACCCTGCTGCGACGCGCCCTGCAGGATCCCGTCAAAGGCTTGGCCGATCACGACGTCCGTGTCGACGATGACGCGATCGCTTTCCTGGCCGAAGCCTGTGAAGGCGACGCGCGTCGGGCGCTGACCGCACTGGAAATCGCCGTGGGCAGTGCGGGTGACGGCAAAGTCGATCGCGCCGCCGCGGCCGAATCGATGGGCAACCGTTTGGCGGGTTACGACTCGACCGGTGATGACCATTACGACCTGGCCAGCGCGTTGATCAAATCAATCCGTGGCAGCGATGTCGATGCTGCGATGTACTGGCTGGCGCGAATGCTGGAAGGCGGCGAGGACATTCGGTTCCTGTGTCGGCGTTTGGTGATCCTGGCCAGCGAAGACGTCGGCAACGCGGACCCCCAAGCACTGACCATCGCCGTTGCCGCCATGCAAGCGTGCGAGTTCGTCGGTTTGCCGGAAGCCCAACTGACGCTCAGCCAAACCGTCGCCTATCTGGCATTGGCCCCGAAAAGCAACGCCGCAACGCGAGCCATCGGTGCGGCCCGCCGTGATGTCCGCGATCGACCGATTCTGGCGGTTCCGGCGGCACTACGCGACGCCCATTACAGCGGTGCGAAAACGCTGGGGCATGGCGAAGGCTACGTCTATGCGCATGATGCCGAGGGCGGGATTGCCGCGCAAGATTATTTGGGTGAAGACCGGCGATATTACGAGCCGACCGACCGCGGATTCGAAGCCACGCTGGCCGAGCGTCTTACGAAGATTCGTCAAATTTTGGGCGATCGCGGAGCGTCTGGCTGACCCGACGAAGCACTTGTTGTTCGTCATCGCTCAGACTGTCGAACCCGTCGCGATGCAGTCGATCCAAGATGTCGTCCAACCGCGCCACATCCATCGCTTCGCCGACTTCGCGCTGGTGTGCGTCTCGCAAACGACGCTCGTTCTTGCGGTCGGTGATTCGTCGCCGCACTTCGTCCAACAACGTTGCACAGGTTTCGCTTTCTTCGCGAGACAACGTTGACACGGCAAAACTGTCCAGCCAAGCCGTCAGGTCTTTCCCACCGGATGTTCCCCACAAGAACGCGCCCACCAATGCCACCACCGACCACGTCGGCAATCGTCCGCCCGGTGATCCGGTCGCCATCGCCAGTGCCGCGACGAACAGCAGCAGCGCAAAAATGCGGATCAGCTTTCGCATCACGACCAGCTTGGGCTCGATCTGGATCGACTGGTTCAACGTTCCGATCAGCGACAGCAAACCGATCCGCCCGAGCGTTCGAGGCATCGGGATCAGCTGGCACAGCATCTGAAACCAAATCAATGCACCGGAGGCTTTCCACGCATCGTCGGCACGACTGAATCCCAACGCCATCCACGACACCCAGCCACCGGTTTGACCGGCACCGTCAACACTGGATTGCGGATGTGCCGCCCCGACCAACCACAACACGAATCCCATCGCCGCCAAGACCTGCAAAACGATCACCACCAACAATGCCGTCCGCTGGGGATGCCATCGGTGGACCGGCAATTCCACGCCGATGATTCCCAGTACCAACGAACGCAGACGCAAACCGGCAAACGCACAGAACCCGATCGACACGGCCGCCTGGACAATCAGACCGCTGCACCAGACCGCCACGCCGGTGATCGATGCGGCGACCAGATCGGAATTTCCCGGTCGACCGGCCAGCACACTGACAGCCCCGAAAACGGCCGCCGCGGCGAAGAAGACGCCGTACGAAATTCCGATTCGTGTCCCCGCGATCCGGCCGGCGGGAATCGAAGCCGTCGAATCATCGACCGCCCAATGCGACGGCCGATCGCTGTCATCCGGCTTCGCCGTCGGGTTCGGGGATCGTTTCGGAAGGCTCATGGTCGTCCGGGGAAGAGATTTCGTTAACCGTTTGGCCGATGCTGTAAGCCAGCCGACCCAGCATTGCAAAGTACAGGAACGTGACAACCACCGTCGCCGACACCGCAGCAAACACGCCGTAGGGCGATCCGTTGACGGTGAACATCAGATACGACAGGTATAGCACGACGAAAAGCAGCCCGGCCGAAAAATAGAAGCCGCCCCAGGCTTCCCGGCAACGCGTCGCACTACGAGCAACCTCCGGCGAAAACGGCGCGAAGACACTTTGCATGTCCAGCATCGACAGCAGTACGAACGGAAACAACGCATAGATCGACGCCATCACCAGAAACAACGTCACCAACGCGTTGCTGCCGAAAACGGCCAGCCCCAAAAACGCCGCCGGGGCACTGACAAGCCCGATCGCCGCCCCACACGTCACCAACGGACCGAACCACGTCATCGGGTCCAGCACCTCCGGCCATCCCATGATCTCATCCGCCTCATTGGCCACCGCCTCCATGATCGCGAACCCACAAGCCAGGGTCATCGCGGCAAAGATGATCACGCCGACGAACAACCCCATCGGCAAAATCGGAACCATCCAAAATGCCGCCACCAACGCGGACGCACCGCCACCCAAAACGCTCATCAGAACCGCGTACATCACCACCGACGGGTCCTTGAAGACGCCGAAAACGTCGGCGAACCAGGCCATGATGTCGGGCGTGTCGTAGTTCTCCGGTTCCTCTTCGATCTCTTCTCGCTCGGCCGAATCCAACAACTCCTTCGCCGACTTCATGAACGGATCCGCTGGTCGTGAAGACTCCGCCGTGTTGCTGAAGGAAAACGATTCGACCTGGTCCAAGTCCACCTTCGGCTTTTGAACGACCTTGGGCGGCGGTGGAACGACGATCGGCGAATGACAGTCGTAACACTGAATCGTCTGACCGGCCTGGTCCGCAGTCACATCGGTCGGCGAATCACACACCTTACAGCGGACGCGATACTGGGTTTCGTACTGCACTGGCACCGCGGTCGGTGACTTTCCGGGCGCCGATTTTGATCCGCCAGTCGAACTGGGCGGCGGCAAATCAGGCAGATCCGGGATATCCCCGAACAGGTCATCGCCATCACCGCCCGATCCGTCCCCGAACAAATCGTCTCCGTCGGGTAATTCTCCGAACAACGGGTCGTCATCGTCAGACGCGTCGGCCGGCGTCGGCTTTGGTTTCGCTTTCGGCGTTGCGGGCTTCTTCGATGCCGTGGCAGGATTCAGGGGCTTTTTGGCTTTGCCCGCCGGCGGCGCATCGGCCTTCGGCATCACGTCATCCAGATTCAGCCAATCGTCGTCGTCGTTGGCTTGTGGCGCGGCGCCGGGGACCAAAAACGTCATCTGACAATGCGGGCAACGAACCTTCTTTCCCGCATGGTCGCTGCTAATCCGCACCGACTTGCCGCACGAGGGACAGGAAAGTCGTTGCTGGGTCGACATGGCCGAGGATGAGTTATCGGGGACGAAGAGGCAAAGAAGAAAATCCAACCCTGCCAAAAAACGCGGTGGCAATCGGATCGTCGCGAAGTCGCCATTGTAAGGCGGTCGCGTGGTCCCTCCTACACTTATCGGGCCGAATCCGCCGGCCAAGGGGGCGTTGAAACGGGTTTGCCTGGGCCAGAGTGGACCGCCGAGACCAAACCGGCGGCCAGAAAATGAAGCCATGGGGAAGAAAAAGCGTTCACCGGCCTCTGCCCCACAGGCCGGTCGCTGCGAGACCTTAGCAACATCGGACGCCCAGCACCACCCACACGGGGTTTTTAGCCACCCCGAAAATTGACATTTTTCTCAGCCTGCGGTACCGTGCGCGCCAGGCGGGACAGGGGTTCCGTCGATTCGACTCGAAGCACGGGAGAACACCAGGATGTTCATGAATGAGTCTGTGACTAAACGTATTCGTTCCGCGGCCGCCAAACGTCGTCGCCGCCGGCTGCGTTTGGAATGTCTTCAGGGCCGACTTTTGATGGCAGGTGACTTGACCAATGAAGTCAATCCGCTGGACGTCAACGGTGACGACCAGGTCAGTGCGGGCGACGCACTGCTGGTCATCAATCATCTGCAGCGCAGTGCCCACGCCGAGGGCGAACAGGCATCGCTGTACTACTTGGACGTCAACGGTGACGAATCGGTGACCGCCGGCGATGCCCTGATGGTGATCAACGGGATCGCACGCGCCCAATCGGATCCCTCCCCACCGCTGGGCGTGGACGTAGAAAACGGTACGCCCGATGAAGTGATGCACAGTGGCAATGTCGAAGTCAAACGATACGGCAAAGACGTGCATCTGAATTTCACCGGTGACGACGGCGACTTCGTCGTCACGATGCCGGAACCGGGAATCTTGGAAATCGATCGTTTCCGTGACTTCGAACCGATCCCGGAATTTGATTCGCTGGCCGAAGGCGAACAAATTGCCGAAGAACAATTTCCCTATCGCGTCCCGCTGGGCGACGACCTGTTCATCAAGATGTACGGCGCCGGGACGATCGTCGAACTCAGCGGGGTCGACGTGCCAGACGATTTGATCGTCGATGCCAAAGCGGAAGACACCATCTTCTTGGTCTATGGGACCCGCGTCCACGACGACTTTATCTATCGCGGCAGCGAAGGCAACGACGTGGTCGACATCGACGCGATCGATGAAACGGATGAAACAGGCAGCGAATTCGGCGACGTCGTCAACATCCGCACCAAGGGCGGTGACGACGAAGTCTACGTCTATCACACGCGAGTCCGAAACGACTTCTTTGCCGACCTTGGCAGCGGCAACGATTCGATCGAATTCTGGCGTGCCGAACTGGGTGACGACGGCAAAGTGCTGGCAGGTTCAGGAGACGATTTCCTGCTTCACTATCAACTGCGGGTCCATGACGACTACATCGTTCACGGACAGGACGGGGACGACGGTTTGTTTGCCGAAGAGATCGAAGTCGGCGACGACGCGCTGCTGTTCCTGCAAGACGGAAACGACGAAATCGGATTGAACTTTATCCGTGTCGGTGATGTGGGCGAAATCAACGGCGGCGACGACTATGACACTCTGCTCGCCGACGAAGACACCATGGAAGTCCGCAAACCTCGCATCCGCAACATCGAAGAAACCCTCCCCGTCCCCTCCTTCTAAAAAGGGGGTCAGGCCCGCCCCTCAAAAGGGGTCAGGCCTCTTTTCTGGTCCGGGACGCCCCTGAACGGCCCCGAAACCGGGGGCAGGCGTTTCTTCGTGTCCGAGTCGAAAACTCCCTCCGTCCCCTTAATCTTCTATTTACTAGTTCCCAATTTTAACAAGTCGAATTAGCAAAGTGCTTTGTGATGCGCGCGACCTATCTGATGTGTCAGCAGGCAAGAGTAAACACCTTGGGGGGGAGGCGAATGCGCTTCGCATCTCAAGGAACTGTATGCTAAGCTGCTCGTTTGATCGCTACAGTAGGTCGTGAACGGCGAGGCGCTTTCGATGCGTTTTCGAATTAGGTGGTCTATCAGATACCTGCTTCTTCTAGTGTTGATTAGTGCGGTCGCGTTCTATATTAAGCAACGCGAGCCTTTCAGTACAAGTTCTTATAGCATCAAATATGACGTTCTATACTCTACAGATCGCGAATCTCCGATTGGCTTTGGAATGATCGGATGGCGTACGTCAGGCCCGGTAACGGATGCGAGTTTCGCCTACATTGTAGTCAATCCCAGACATAGGCTAAGTGGCCCAAACGAGAGTCTTGAATGGAAGGGGAATGTTCCCTATTTCTGCGGGAGAAAGGCCTGGCCCCGACGCGACACATTTGTTTTGGCAATCAAGCAGGACGAAGCACTCGTCTTTTTTGACGAGATTACTGATCAAGAGACGACGGATCTCTTCAAGTGGAATTGGACGGGCACTTCCGAACAGTATTCCGATGCGCTCTGGAGAGTTGTCGAGGATCTTGAGGCGGACGGTCGACTCAAGTCACGTAACTGAGCCGCTTCAGCTAAACCCAAGCAAGGGCTCACGCCTTACCAAGATTTACCCACTTATTTCGTGGGAGAGCCAAAAGGTCCATCTGGGAACTCTGTGGGCCGGCTAGAGTTCTCCGTAATGTTGAGATCCGAAAAGGGGTCAGGCCTGAATGGG